>SXQI01000188.1 GCA_005793025.1 Verrucomicrobiales bacterium | reverse complement strand
TGAGCAACCCTTGTTGACCCAACAAATCTTCGGGCTTCTGGTAATCTTTCAGTAGTTCGTTCAATACTTCGTCGGTAATGGCCATAGTCATCTATCCTCTCAGGTTTCTTTGGCCACTTACACGATTTCCTTTATAGCCCCTTTTTTTAAATCAGAATTCCGGCCCTCACCCGCCTCCACTGACGCATTACGTTTTTCGCAAGGTTAGTATTGACGAAACATCATCGTGAGGCTGAAATCAGTTCGTGAACCACTTACAACCTCCTTCTTCTAGGCGTCGTTTTCTCGCAAACACCTCCTTGCTAGCGACCGGCGCGGCGTTATTGCCAAATATCTGGCTTTCCAAAAGCGGTGCCGCGCCGAGGAAAGTTTCTGCGAATGGCAAATTGAATATTGCTGTGATCGGGGCAGGGGGACGTGGCGGCGGTGATACGGATGAGGTGAAGAGCGAGAACATTGTTGCCTTGTGCGATGTGGATTGGGCTCAGGCTGAGGGGCAATTTAAGAAGTTCCCAGATGC
Organism: Verrucomicrobiales bacterium; assembly: GCA_005793025.1. GTDB lineage: Bacteria > Verrucomicrobiota > Verrucomicrobiia > Limisphaerales > SXQI01 > SXQI01. The sequence continues at coordinate 4,956 of SXQI01000188.1, read as the reverse complement.
TAGGAAATTTAAAGATTTTCGGAAGATGCTGGAGGAGATGAAGGATGGAATCGACGCTGTAGTCGTCGCTACTCCCGATCATACTCATGCTGTGGCGAGTGTCATGGCGATGAAGATGGGTAAGCATTGTTATTGCGAGAAGCCACTCACGCGTTCAATCCATGAAGCTCGTGTCATGCGAGAAGTTGCCCAACAGATGGGTGTGGCAACCCAGATGGGAAACCAAGGGACGGCTAATCCTGGGTTAAGGAAGGGTGTTGAGATTATCCGTTCGGGAGCCATCGGTCCTGTCCGTGAGGTTCATGTTTGGACAAATCGGCCTGTCTGGCCTCAAGGGGTTGTTGGTCGTCCAACCGATCAACCTGCGGTTCCTAGCACGTTGGATTGGGATCTCTGGCTCGGACCAGCCCCCCTGCGGCCGTATCACCCAGCCTATGTGCCGTTTAAATGGCGTGGATGGTTCGACTTCGGCACGGGAGCTATTGGAGACATGGCGTGTCACACGGCAAATTTGGCGTTCATGGCACTTAAACTCGGTTATCCAACGAGTGCTGAAGCGATGGTTTCCACGGACACGAACTCGGAGACTTACGCGGGCAAATCCATCATTCGATATGAATTTCCGGCACGGGGTGACATGCCAGCGGTGACTTATTATTGGTATGATGGCGGGAACCGGCCTCCACGTTATGTAGGTAATGGCGTTAAATTGCCCGAAAAACTTTCCGATAGCGGACTACTGCTCGTGGGGGATAAGGGTGTGCTCTTCTCGCCGAATGATTATGGGGCCGAATTTACGCTGATGCCTGAGCAGGACTTTAAGGATTACGTGGCACCGGCCCAGACAATTCCTCGCTCCCCTGGACACCACATCGAGTGGATTCAAGCTTGCAAAGGCGGGCCCGTAGCGATGTCGAATTTTGATTATGCTGGTCCGTTCACGGAGGCGATTTTGGTAGGAACACTGGCTGTGAGAGCTCGTGAAAAAGTCCTCTGGGATGGGGCTGCGATGCGCGTCACCAATAATGAAGCACTGAACCGCCTCGTTAAACCGGAATACCGCCCGGGCTGGAGTCTGTAGTCTTCCCGTTACTGGAACCCACCGTGGACATCACCGGCTTGAACTCCGGTGATGGTCGCGTATGGTTCTGACCAATGAAACTTCAGCAAGGCCAAGTCTGGAAAACGGTTGATGGGTATTATCGAATCGTTCAATGGGAACGACTTAAGGTGGAATATAAATTCATCCAAGATTTGAACACCCGTGATGGGACGCACCACCACGCGACCAAAAAAGAATTCTGCCGCATGATTAAAGGAGCAGTTTTGCTCAAGCCGGAACACGCAAAACCCCCAGCCGAAGTTTAATCCTCGACCGGGGGAATTTGAAGAAGTTGGGGTGCTTAGGGTTTATTCCTTGAAATCAGTATCAGCAGCAGTCAGGTCGATCTCTTGAATCCACGCGTTGCGGTAACGGACATCGTGGCCTTCGCATTGGAGTTTCAAACCACCGGGAGTGTCTTTGATCCCTTTGCCGCCATCATTCCCTCCGTCAATTCCGGAATTAGGCCCGCCCCACACTTGGTTGATTTGTTGATTCGTATGGGCCTTTACACCATTGAAATAAAGGGTGACCAACGGTTTCTCCACCATTTTACCGTCCTTGAATCGTGCGGCACGAAAATTGATGTCATAGGAATTCCACTGACCTAGACCCTTATAGAGGTGATAGGGCGAGTCGCTCTCGTTGATCACTGCGCCCATGCCGTGTTTCGTCTTATCGCCATCCATAATTTGGATTTCATACCGATTCTGCAAATAAACGCCGCTGTTTCCACCGGGTTTAGCGACGTTAAATTCGATGTGAAGCCTGAAATCACGGTAAGCTTTCTTCGTCACGATATCGGCTGTTCCGTATCTCCCACCTGCTGCCACGGGATCGTCTGTCTGGACTACGGTGCCTTTGTCGACAGGATCGGGAACGATTTTCCATTTGATTGGGAGAGCGGATTTGAAGCCTGGACCTTCCCAGTAAGTCCATTTGTCATCGAGGCTTTCGCGGGATCCATCCATGAGAACTGTGGCATTACGTGGAGGGCGTGCCCCCACGCCGACGGCGGCTAGACCATCCCAGCACGAGAGTAGGAGGCTTCCCGCGAAGATGAGAGGTGGAACAATAAATGATTTGCGGAGGTTCATAGAATGATTAATCGATCGACTCAATGATAGTATTTAGTGGCAATCATGGTGAGCTTTCTAAAGAAAACCGCGAGAGTTTTCTTGAGCAACTTCAGCCGCCGATTCGTGGAGCCCATCAAAAAGCAGTTTCGTGGCAATTTCCCTTGCTGACCACAAAGCTCTTGCTAGTTTTAGGGCACATTTCCTGCAGCGAGAATGATAATAAGATCAGAGCCGATTGACCTTCACTGGGCGAGGGATGGTTGGATCCGGTCAAAGACCTTGAAGAAAACATGAGCCAGCATAGCAATAATTACCCGAAACTTCATAACGCAATGTGGCCCGGTCTCGTGGGGAAGGGCAGCCCAGGGGCTGAACCTGCGATCGACTTGGATACGATGCTTGACCTCACCGCCCGAGCCTCCGTGGATGGGATCAAATTTGATGGTGTAGATATTTTCCTTTTTGATCCACATGTCAGCATCGATTCAAGCGATGATGATTTGGCCCGTCTGGCAGAAAAAGTTCGAGCCAAAGGGTTCGATGTAGGCTCCGTTGTGGCACCGGTTTGGCCACCCACAGGTGGAGGCTCCGCCATGGGGAACGCCGAAGAAAGAGCGAATTTTGTAGGCCAAGTGCGGAAAGCGTGCCGGATTGCAAAAAAACTCCGTGATCTGGGTGTAAGACCTAATGGGGTTGTTAGGATTGACTCTGCGGCTAGTCCCTCCGAGTGGCTTAAAGATCCGAAAGGCAACACCCAACTCATCGCGCAAACATTCCGCGAAGCTGGCGCGGTCGCTGAAAGTTTTGGAGAGCGCTTGGCTGCGGAGGGGGAAATCTGCTGGGGAGGTATGCACAGCTGGCGAGAGATGGTGAGGCTGTTAGAGTTGACCGATCGCCCAGGCACGGTGGGGTTTCAGGCCGACATGGCTCACACGCTCCTTTATACCATGGGATATAATGCGCCGGAGGATGCCATCCTTCCGGCGAACTACGATTGGAAAGATGCCGCTCAACTGGATCAAGCACTTCAAACCCTGACTGCTGCATTGCGTCCTTGGACGATTGATTTTCACGTGGCTCAAAACGACGCGACGGTTAAAGGGTCGGGTTCTCACGACAAGACGGGACGCCATTGTTTAGCCAATGATCCGAACGGTAAATTGACCATCCCCCGTCACGCCGGTTACTGGCTGCGTGATGAGACCGGAAACCCTAGCAAAAAATTTCGCCACCTCTGTTGGGATGGTTGCATGTTCCCGAATGATGTGATGATGCAGATGGGGACTTGGAATAACATCCTCTCGTCCATGATCGCGGTTCGTGACGCACACGGATGGCGTGAATAATTATTCCCCTCGCAAAAAGTAAAACCCTCAAACTCTCTGATACGAATATGAAAAAACCGTTACGGATCGGCCTTGTAGGCTACGGCTTTATGGGGCGGACCCATTCGAACGCCTTTCGAAAAGTTGGTAATTTTTTTGACCTCCAATATGAACCCGTGTTGCAGGCTGTTTGCGCACGCGATGCAGCCAAAGCTAAAGCGTTCGCAGATAATTGGGGCTACCAATCAATAGAAACCGACTGGCGCAAGTTGGTAGAACGCAAGGATATCGACCTGATTGATATCGGCAGTCCGAATAATACCCACGCCGAAATCGCGATCGCAGCAGCGAAGGCAGGTAAGATGATTCTTTGCGAAAAACCACTTTCGATGGATGGAAAAGAAGGCGAAAAGATGGTGAAAGCCATCGAAAAAGCCGGAGTCGCGAACATGGTTTGGTATAATTACCGACGCGTTCCCGCTGTCACCCTAGCCAAACAATTGATCGATGAAGGTAAATTGGGGAGGATCTTCCATTACCGGGCAAAATTCCTCCAAGACTGGACGATTTCCAAAGACCTGCCCCAAGGAGGAACTGGCCTGTGGCGTCTAGATGCGAAGGTCGCGGGCAGTGGCGTTACAGGGGATCTTTTGGCTCACTGTATCGACACCGCATTGTGGCTAAACGGCCGGATGACCACGGTCAACGCGATGACTGAAACGTTCGTGAAGGAACGAAAGCACACACTCACCGGAAAAGTGCAGAAAGTTGAGATTGATGACGCGTGTGCTTTCCTTGCGAAGTTCGACAACGGCTCTCTGGCAACGTTCGAGTCCACGCGTTACGCAAGGGGACACAAAGCTCTGTATACCTTCGAGATCAACGGCGAGAATGCCTCGATTGCTTGGGATCTTCACGATCTCCATCGTTTGCAGTATTTCGATTACAGCGATGAGGGGAAACTTAGAGGGTGGCGCTCCATCCACATCACCGATTCAGATCATCCCTATATGAAGAACTGGTGGGTGCCCGGATTGCAGATCGGTTATGAACATACTTTTGTTCACCAAATTGCTGATTTTATCCAAGCCATTTCAAAAGGGGAGAAACCATGTCCTAGTTTCCGAGATGCTCTGGATACCCAATACGTTTGTGACGCAGTGTTGAAATCTGCCAGAACCCAAAAATGGGAGAAAGTTTCTAAAGCTAAATCAAAATAGCCGAACCGTCCGAAGCATCAGACCTTTTTTGACTGGAATCTAAATAGGTTTGGTACAGACTGCGGGCGTTGGGATACCTGTTTGTGAATAAGAATTGTATGTTGAAGAATCAAATCATGTTGGGTCTCGCTGTCGCTGGACTGACCTTGGTGGGGATCAGAGCTGCAGACGTGGATATGTCAAAAGTCCCTCCGGCCTCACCTCGCACAGATGTCACTTTCGATAAAGAC
>SXQI01000187.1 GCA_005793025.1 Verrucomicrobiales bacterium | reverse complement strand
CCCATCCCAGATGTGTGGGTGAGTAAATCGTGGATAGTGATAGGCCGCGGAGCCGGGACCAATTGGCGATTGTCTTGAGTTTGCTCCTTGATCATCCAAAGTTTTTTGAACTCGGGCAGGTGTTTCTCGACAGGATCATCCACCGTAAGTTTTCCTTCATCCTGAAGCATCAGCACCGCCACAGCGGTAATCGGTTTCGTCATCGATGCGATCCAAAAAATGTCATCGGGTTTCATGACTTTTTTGGCAGCGATATCGGAGAAACCGACCGCCTTAAGGCTCAGAATAGACCTAGCATCGCCCACCAACGTGACAGCCCCTGAGATGACCCCATCCTGCACAAACCTTTGCATCACCGGCTCGATCGCTTGATCCAGCTTCGATGAGGGTGCCGTCTTCTGCGCAGCCTGAACCCCAATGCCAACACCCGCACAGAGAAGAATCGTGAGAAAACGTAAGAAAGGTAACATCACACAATTCTACGAGAACACAGGGTGTTAAGCAACGAAAGCTCGAGCCGAAAACTCAACGGATAGATTCAGTAGGAATTTTCAGGATCCGCACAAGGGTTCAGCGAGGTTCGCCGGATTTGGCAATTCCCTTCGGGCGGGCTTCAGGTCGTTCCCAAACCTCCTCGAAATTGGCAACAACGCTTCGGCGTGAACTGATTTGTTTACGGGGCTCACCGCGACACGTAGATTTCCTGTTCGGCAACACCGAGCAGACCCGTTGAGTCAAGCGCGCTGGCCTCAAGGTAAACCAATCCCGATGTTGTAGCCTTATAGCGCCATGTAAAGGTTCCGTTCGCAGTGGGGCTTATCGAAATGTTCGACAACATTTTATAACCATCGGTAAGCGACAAGTTCTGAACCAACCCCGCGCTGTGACTGAACTCCACGGACACATCGATGCTTTCGCCGACCTTGATGGATGTTTTAGACAACGGTTTGAATTTAATGACTGGTGCCGATCCTTTCGCGAGCGTCAGCATAAACTTCTCATCACCCCACCACCATTCCAACGACCTCACTCGAAAATGATATGAAACGCCGGAGATGGCGTTAAAAGACAATTGATCACCATCTGTTCGGCTGGAGATGGATGGAATTGGGGTCAAATTGGCGATGGTGCTCCCCGCAAACAAATCCAACGCATGGTAATTGTCTTGGTCTGAGGTAAAGAGAGTGAAAGTTCCGGTGGAAGGAGCCTTCCAAGTAAACCAAACGGTTTCGTAGTCCCCACTGGAAGATGGTTCACCAATTTCGCTTGAAGCCTCTGATGTGCTCCCAAAGACACTCCAATTGACCCCGGAAAGCACCGATCTGTCGGCGAAATCATCGTTAATAGGTGTGACGCGGAAGGATGTGGAGTCCATTCCGCCTTCAATACCACCATTCCAGTCCGTCCATGATGTGCTAAGGCGATAGGATCCAGGTGGTAAATCGCGCAAGACGTGTTCATTTGGTGAATTGGTGATCAGGATTTCAGTTCCGTTGAGATTCAGTGTCCCAGATTTAAAAGCACCCAGGTCTCCATCCCAAAGCGTGCGCACAACGATGTCCCTCCCGGCTTTAAATTCCTGACCCTCTTGGGGTTGAGTTATTTTAAAACTGCCAAAAGAGTCTCGACGTAGGTAAGCGACAAATAATCCATGTAATTCGACGGTATCGATCCGGATCTGATAGGTTGTCCCCGCAATCACTGAATTGGATACTGGAGTGAGCGAACTGAGTGAATTGCCCTTGAAAACACTGTAACGAGGTTGCGAAACAGTTCGCCGCCAGTCACTCTCGAGGATTAGGAATCCAGTGAATGGCGAAGTCCATTGATACCAAACCGAATTCCCACCCGGTAATTCTCCCGGCTCTTTAGTTGCTCCACAAGTTGTGCCGGTGACCTCCGTGAAAAGTGGGGGGAGGTTTATTCTGTTGTTGAAGTTGTCGTTGGCGGGCCTGCTAGAGGAATTTGGAAACAAGGCAATTTGCATCTTCCCAAAGTCAAAATCGTAAAAATCCTTCTTAATCAAATTGGTGCTGTATCCGGGTGCCTTAACGCGAACGGTGATTGGATCTGAATACCACCGATCAGGGGGATGTTGGATCGAAAACCGACCATTCGTGTCCGTGATGGCGGTCGTTGGGTATTCTTCTGCAGAAACAATTGCATCGCGAACGGGAAGCCCCGAGCATGCGTCGATGACAGTTCCTGAAAAACGCGGATAGTAGAAGTATTGCTCCCTAAGCCTGTAATAACAAATAACCTCACCATGATTTACAGCGTCATAAAGATACGTGTCGCTGGTGGCATGGAATGAAGCGATTTCCACCCATTTCTCTAGGTCGGTTGATTGTTCGATTGCGTAGACATTGTCAAGGACGGTTTGGAAGGTGAGTCGAGAAGTTGTTGCCGGGTTGAGTTGTCCGTCAGTTCCGAAACGGATGAATTCCTCCAGTTTAGACTCGAGTTCAAGATTGCTCATTCCCCCGAAAATCCCACCGAATGAGGGATCGGGAATCGTGCCGCCAATCATCACACCGGATTGAACCGTTGGCAACCAAGCCCGGGGAGCAGTGGTTGGGTTGAAGAAACGGCCGAGGTGAACCGTGAGGTTGGTCTCCGTGGCAAGGACAACGGGTGCCCTGAGCGAAGCACGCAGGTCACTGATGTATTTCTGGAAGTTCTGTTCGTCGCTGGATGAATCAGCTCCAAGATTAAAAAATCGAAGTTCGTTTGACGTCCGGGCGCGGATGCGAGCGGATGCGTCGAGGTAAAATTGAATGGCAGTTTGAAAACCTGCGCGGGCGGCGATGAGATCGGCGTTGTTAGCGAACGTAAGAAATTGTGGATTAGCAGCTAGAAAGTTGCGCGAGTTCGCGTGTTCATCTGAGAAGTAACTTTCGACAGCACCGAATTGGGCGTCGAGATTCCAAGAGGCGAGCGTGTGGAAGAAGAATTGCGCTGCGTGGAAAAGCGCGCGGGTCACCTGGAAATCCGCGAAATCAGCAGACCCAAATCCGAGCTCGGGGTCGGTGAATGTGAAAACGTAATTCGTATCGGTGATTTTGGCGAGGTTAGCATCCGAATCGCGGAGCGCCGGGATTAAGACTTTTTTCGAGAAATCCGTGATTTCAGTCGCAGTGAAATTGGAAGGGACCGGATCAGTTCCTCGCTTGCTAGTCCAGAAAAAGGCATTGCGTCCGCTAGAATCGAAACCAAGACGATCGAGCAGCGCGGTTCCTTGGGGAGAGTTCACCACGACGAGAAGACGCGTAAACGCGACCATGGCGTTGGCGTCAAAATTTTTCGCCTCGAGCGCAAGTGCGGCTTCGGCTTTTGCTTTGGCACCTGGTAGGTCCTTTTGAACCAACAACCCCCTTGCTTGAGCAATGAGGTTGGCGGCCGATTCGGCGTGTGTTGCAAACGAAACAACGATGCCAATCAAAATGAATAAGAATGCTTTCATGGGTTTGGAGGGAAAACTTTGACTGTCTTAGAATTCCCGAAAAGGATTTCGGGACCATCTGAGAAGAATTTCAGTTGGACACGGGAGAATAGTTGTTCGCCATCAGCAGGGCAAAATACCACATCAGCCAAATCCCAAGTCTGATCCGGTCGAGCCTTGGCTAACCTAGCTTTGAGAAGTGGTTTCTCAGTGCCTAGGTTTATGAGTTCGAAATTTCGGATTTCGATCGGGAGGCCTTCGGGTTCTGTTTTGAGTTTTTTGGCAAAATCGGTGACATTTTTGGCAAACGATTTGGGGTTGTGGATTCGTACTGAAACGTTGCTCAGAACGACCAAAGGCATGAAGCCCATTTTGAAAAAACCTATTCGCCGGTGGTCGTGGCGGAAATCTTCAATGCGCACTAACGCTGCGAGTTCACCTGTCGGGACGTCGTAGAGGGGAATCGAGATTCCGGCCGCAGCCCGAAAAGTGGAAGCGATGGGGATTGCTGTGGTCGCAGACAATAGTGCGACAAAAATCCAACAAAGCCTTTTATGCTTCATAAGCGATCAACTTCTGGGGTGCTTGTTAGACACTACCAAGTTGATAATGGTCGTCCATAAGAATTTTCTATCCACCAAACGACGTCTTTCCATTTGAGTGCGTCGTTGAATTCGGGTAAAGGCTTTGGGCATGCCTCTTATTACGAACTCCAAGACGCGTCCGGAGTATGATGTGATCGTTGTCGGCTCAGGTGCGGCCGGTGGAATGACCGCTTACGCCCTCGCTCAAGCAGGGGTCAAAGTGTTGATGCTCGAGGCTGGACGGAATTACGATCCGATCACCGAGACTCCCATGTTTCAGACTCCGAAGGACGCCCCTCTTCGCGGAGCTCCAACGCCGGATAAGCCCTTCGGTTTTTATGATGCCACAATCGATGGTGGCTGGCAGGTTCCCGGTGAACCTTACACCAACGGTTCGGGTGGGAATTTCATGTGGTGGCGTTCGCGAATGCTTGGCGGTCGCACCAACCATTGGGGTCGCATTTCGCTTCGAATGGGGCCTTACGATTTCAAACCCCGCAGTCGAGACGGCCTCGGACTTGATTGGCCGATGACTTATGAGGAGGTGGCTCCTTATTACGATCGCGTCGAAAGTTTGATTGGTGTTTACGGATCGAACGAAGGGCTTGAGAACACTCCTGACTCCTCGCCCGGTGTCTTGCAACCACCCCCAAAACCTCGGGGCTACGAATTGCTGATCAAGAAATCCTGCGACGGTCTCAAAGTGCCGGTCATTCCAGCGCACATCGCCGTCCTGACTCGCAAGCAGGATTACCTCACCATCCCAGGAAAACTGCACCCGAACAATCCCAAGGCAGCCGCGATTCTTGCGGGTGAGATGAAGAAGCGCATGGCTTGTTTTTGGGCGACTCCTTGCGGACGCGGTTGCTCGATCAAAGCCAACTTTCAATCCACCACGGTTTTTCTGCCACCAGCGATCGCGACCGGAAACCTCGACATCATCACCGACGCGATGGTGCGTGAGGTCACGATTGATAAATCCGGCAAGGCCACTGGGGTCCATTTTATTGACAAAGAAACGCGACGCGATCGTCATGCGAAAGCTCGCATCGTCGTGCTTGCTGCGAGCGGTTGTGAATCCGCCCGAATTCTCCTCAACTCAAAAAGCTCTCAGTTCTCGCATGGGCTCGCAAACTCCAGCGGAAAGGTGGGTCGTTATCTGATGGATACGGTGGGCGCGAAAGTCATCGGTCAAATCCCAGCGTTGGAAAACTGCCCACCCCATAATGATGACGGGGCGTCCTCGATTCACACCTACACCCCATGGTGGAATTACCAACAACAAGCGGCGGGGAAAATGAATTTTGCGCGCGGTTACCACATCGAGTTTAGCGGCGGCCGACGCATGCCGATGCCCGGAGTTTTCGACGGCATTGAGGCCCAGACCGGTGGTGCTTACGGAAAGAAATTCAAAGCCGAAGCAAGGCGTTATTTCGGCAGTTACCTGACATTTGCTGGACGGGGAGAAATGATCCCCAACGACAATTGCTATTGCGAAATTGATCCCAACGTCGTCGATCAATGGGGGATACCCGTCCTGAAATTCCACTGGAAATGGTCGGACCACGAACTCAATCAAGCGGCGCACATGCACAAGACGTTTGCAGAAATCATCGAGTCGATGGGCGGCAAAACAACCACTCCTGTTGAGACCGACGGAAACAAAGCGATTTATCGACCCGGGGAGATCATTCACGAAGTCGGCACAACCTGCATGGGTGCTGATTCCAAGACCTCGGTGCTCAACCAATGGTGCCAAGCGTGGGATGTAAAAAATTTGTTTGTGACAGACGGTGGGCCATTCGTTTCAAACGCAGACAAAAACCCGACACTCTCCATCATGGCGTTAGCATGGCGCAGCGCGGATTACATGATGGATTCCATGAAGAAAGGAGAAATCTAGATGAGCAATTCCGAAAATCAAATGGGTCGGCGCGAGGCACTCAAATGGCTGGCCAGCGCGGGTGCCGCGACTGCTTTAACACCCACTGCTTTGGCTCAAGGCACGCCCCCTGTCGAGGTCGCGCCCCGTTCTCCGACCGATCCCAATCTCGTCAAACCGGTCATCTCGTGGAAAGGAATTCTCACCGAATCCGAGTTGAAAACCCTAACCGCACTTTGCGACATGATCATTCCTCAGGAGGATCAATCGCCGTCCGCATCCCAAGTCGGAGTTCCTGCGTTCATTAATGAGTGGGTGAGTGCGTCATATCCTATCCAACAAGCAGACAAGCTGATCGTCCGAGGCGGGCTCGCGTGGTTGAACATCGAGAGCCTCAGGCGTTCTGAAAAAGAGTTTGTCGATCTGAGTGAAGCGGAAAAAACCGCGATCTGCGACGACATCGCCTACCTGCCAAAAGCCAAACCTGCATTCACCATTGGCGCGATCTTTTTTGCCAAAGTGCGTGATCTTTCAGCCACCGGATTCTATACCACGACCCAAGGCATGAAAGATTTGGGTTACATCGGCAACGTGCCTTTGGCAAAATTTGATGGGCCGCCGCCCGAGGTGCTGAAACACATGGGCTTGGCTTAGACCAAACCCATCAGGTTAATCAAATCTCAACGCCTCGATCGGATCGAGTTGCGCTGCTTTCCGCGCTGGATAAAATCCAAAGAAAATCCCGATTCCTGCGCTCGTGAGGAAGGACAGCACGACGGAACTCGTGGAAACCAAGGTGGCCCAGTTCTGAGTTTTCGCGACCACATACGAACCCGCAATCCCGAACACGACACCTACCCCGCCTCCGACGACACTCAGCACCACCGCTTCGATCAAAAACTGGAGCAATATATCCTGACCCCGCGCACCGATCGCCATGCGGACCCCGATCTCACGCGTCCGCTCCGTCACGCTCACTAACATAATGTTCATGATGCCGATGCCGCCCACCAGCAGTGACACCCCCGCGATGGACCCCAGCAAAACGGTCATCACCTTGGTGCTGGCAGTCGCAAAATCCGCGATCTCTTGCTGCGAACGAATCGTAAAATCGTCGTCTTTCCCTTCCTGAATCCGGTGACGTTGCCGAAGGAGATCAGCCAAATCACTGGCAACCTGCGGCGACGAAGCCACATCCATCGCTTGGACAGAAATACTCCGAAAAGTTGTGCCGCCGGTGATCCGTTTCATCGCCGAGGTCCATGGGATGATAATAATATCATCCTGATCGTTCCCTCGTGCGTCCGAACCTTTTGGCCCCAACACTCCCACCACCGCGAACGGTGCATTCTTAATTCGGATCACCTGACCTACCGCTTCGCCATCGCCGAACAATGTGGCCGCAGTGGTCTGACCGAGTAATGCAACCTTGTTGGCACTCCGAACATCCTGATCGCTGAAGTTGGATCCTGAAGTAATCGTCCACGATCGGATGACCGCATAATCTTCCGAACCGCCGATGATCGACGTGTTCACATTCTGATTTCCCGCCGCCACCTGAGCATTCCCGCGCACCTCAGGGCTTGCGCCGGAGACCCCGATCACCTCCCGACCCATGGCATCGAAATCTTCCTTGGTCAAGGTTCCCGCACTTCCGAACCCCATACCCATCCCGCCGCGAGTAAAATTACCCGACATCACCAAAATCACATTCTGCCCGAGGCTCGCGATTTGAGATTCGATCTGAGCGCGAGCTCCGTTGCCGATGCTGATCATGGCGATCACAGCTCCGACTCCGATAATAATCCCGAGCATCGTCAGGAGTGTGCGAAGCGTATTCCGTTGCAAGGCCCGAATGGCCATGCGAATGGTGGCGATGATAATCATGAGGTCAATTGCACGGCCTGTTGCTCCAACCGAAGTTTTTTGAGTTCTTCCATCGCGTCGTGGCGGTTGACGACCTCTGTGTCGCTCACGATTCGGCCGTCACGCATCACCACATTGCGTTTGCAGTAACGGGCAATATCCAATTCGTGCGTCACCATGATCACCGTCATCCCTGCGCGGTTGAGCTCTTGGAAAACTCCCATGATCTCCATACTGGTCTGAGTATCGAGATTTCCTGTCGGCTCGTCCGCGAGGAGAAGTTTCGGCTGATTAACCAACGCGCGCGCGATCGCCACCCGCTGCTGTTGTCCGCCCGAAAGTTGGCTGGGTCGATGATCCCCACGGTTCGCCAAACCCACAATCGCCAACGCTTTTTCGGCCCGTTCGGTTTGTAAATCCGTCGAAATACCCGGCCGAAGATAAAGCATCGGGAGCTCAATATTTTCTAACGCGGTCGATCGGGAAAGAAGATTAAATCCCTGAAAAATAAACCCGATTTTCTTGTTTCGTAAATCGGCTAATTCATCACGGTTCAAACTCCCCACATCCACCCCATCCAACCAAAAACGTCCCGAAGTGGGGCGATCGAGGCAACCCAACGAATTCATCATCGTGGATTTACCCGAGCCGCTCGCGCCCATAATTGCGACAAACTCGCCCGCTTGAATCTCCAACGAAACCGCTCGCACCGCGTGGACTTCCATCTCGCCAGTCCGATAGGTTTTGCAAAAACTCTCCAGCTTGATCAATGCTGACATGGCCACAAATAAATTAACGAGGACGCATTCCACCACCTCCGAACGGCCCACCCATCGGTGAGGTCGTCCCCCTAGCAGCCGTCGTAGCTGCAACGCTACCCGCAGGAGGCACTGCCCCCGTGATCACCGTATCCCCCTCGTTCAATCCCTCCAACACCTCAGTGGACGACCCATCCGTTATCCCTGTTTTGATCGTGACCGCCTTCGCTAATTGACGGCCTGCCGGTGCTGATGGATCTGCGACAATATAAACCGTCCGAGTCACCGGCCCCTCAGCGGGAGCTTCCTGACTTCGACCTCCGGGTCGGCCACCTCCACCGCCACCTCCGCCACCTCCGCCAAACCGGGCCCGCATCGCTTCGCGCTGCTCCGGTGTCATACTCTCAAATCGTTTCCGCATTTCCTCACGATCCGGACCTCCGCCCTCGCCTCCGTTCGATCGTCGGGAACCTGCCATCTGGTTCGTCCCCCCCGTTGCAGGTGCGGGTGCATTTGTATCCTTCACCTGAGAAGTCTCCGGCGGACGATATCGCAATGCCGCATTCGGAATCTTGAGCACCCCAGTCTTCTCAGAAGTGATAATGGAAGCGTCGGCGGTCATTCCGGGACGCAGCTTCAGATCCGGATTATTGACCTCCACAATCGTCGTATAAGTCACCACGTTTTGATTCGTCGTCGGAGCAAAACGCACCTGTTGAACCTTTCCTTTAAACGTCCGTCCTTGAAACGCATCCACCAAAAATGTCACGCTTTGCCCTTCTTCAACCCCTCCCACATCGGCCTCGGACACCGAAGCTTCAATCCGCATCTTGGTTAAATCCTGCGCAATTTGGAACAGCGTCGGGGCGTTCATACTCGCCGCCACCGTCTGACCCACTTCCACCGCTCGAATGATTACAAGCCCGCTGATCGGCGCGAAAATCTTTGTCCGACCCAAATCCACATTCGCTTTCTTGAGAGCTGCTTCCCGAATCTTGAATCCTGCCTCCGATTGGTGCATATCCGCCAAAGCCTTGTCATACTCAGAAACCGGGATCAGATTGGCGTCCCGTAAATCTTTAGCCCGCTTGAAATTCACCTGTGCCAACTCCAGACCCGCCCGAGAATTGGCCAACTCGGCCTCGGCTTGCCCCACATTTTGTTCAAATGTCGAAGGGTCAATCTCAGCGATCAAATCCCCTTCCTTAACCCGCGAATTGAAGTCCGCGTTCAACCCCTTGATGATTCCAGAAACCTGACTCCCCACCGTAACATTTTTCACCGGAACAATGGCTCCGTTGGCCTTCACCAACTGGATAATGTCCCCTCGCGCCACGGAATTGGTCCGGAACGTGACAGGCTCACCGGCCCCGGCACCGCCGCGCCATTTCCATACCCCCCAACCCGCGCCACCCAGCACGATGAGGAATACCACCCGCAACAACCAACCTGAACTTTTCGCTTTCGCCATATCTTCAAAATTACGCAAACACCCAACTCCTGTCGAACCTACAGACCCTTCCACCCCCAAACTGGTTACAACTAAACACACCATCCGAAACCGGTTCAAGAAAACCCCGAGGTGCCGGAGTTGTGAGCCTTTGTGAGTCATCAAGTCGTCGAAAGCACATTTTTGACCTTCCGTGGCCCCAATCGTAGAAGCGGTCAAAAAAAGGCCTATTCCGCCACCCCCATCGAAAGCAGGACCTACATCCCAATTTGCGGTTTCCAACCTTTCATTTTAGTTGGATATCGTGCGGTTAGGTCGCCCATTCAGGGCTCAGAATACTATTCCAACCGTAACCCATGGCGTTGCCATGGGCTGACCTAGCCCGCCCCGTTGGGGCTTCGGAACGTGCAACCAACACCCCAATTCACCAACGGTGCGACCCAATATCCCCAATGCACCAACTCTCCCCAATCCACATCCCCAAGCACCAACGGTGCGACCCAACACCAGCCCAGGGCAACGCCCTGGGGTCATCCAAACCCACCCCGTCAGAGCCCTGCATGGGCGGCCTAACCCCTTTACGCCTCATTCCCTCATCAATTCCCTCATCAATTTTCTCGTCGATCCCCATGCCCCGTATTTTTCTTCAAAATGATAATAAAAACCCTTGACTATTCCTACGATCAGCGGAAATTTTTTCTCAAAACACGGCAAACCATAAATATTTCCACACAGAAGGCAGTTTGTGGATTGCGATCACCGGCAGCGAACCCAAAGCCACAGGTGCATTGGTAATACCAAGCACTATCAACGGCAAGATCGTCAGGAGCATCGAGCCCAATGCGTTCCGTGGCTCCACTGGTTTGACGAAAGTGACCATTCCCGACACCGTGCTATTCATCAGTGGATCCGCGTTCCAGGACTGCCCTGCAGTGACCAACGTTTATTT
>SXQI01000186.1 GCA_005793025.1 Verrucomicrobiales bacterium | reverse complement strand
GGTAGGCGGCTGAGGAATTGTCGGGGTGTTACGATTTCCACCCCAAATGGTTTTTGAAGAACTGTCAGGTCGGCGTCTCTGGCTAGAAGCAAGGGTGCTTTAGCGGCCAATGCGGCTTCGATGAATTTGTCGTCTTTGGGGTCACGACAGACAGGGCTAACGAGCGGCTCAGGGACGACCCACAAGGCCCGCTCTTGGAGAAGGCTCAGCATAGGTTCGGGATCTCCTGCCAAGTGTTCTTTTTGTTTTACACGAAATGCGACGCCACGGTATTCCTCGAAAACCGCGTCGCTCACAGCAAGATGATACACTCCCTGTTGCCATGCGCGAAGGCATTGATGGGCTTCGTTTCGCCAATAAAGGCCGGCCACCAACACCCCCGTGTCCATGACCAACAGGGTCACCTTCCCTCCCGAACCGTTTTCATTACCTCCGCGACGATTCTCTCGGCTTGGCTTGATTTACTACGTTTTGGAAGTGCCGCTGCGAGGGCGGATTCCAACTCCTCCGCCGATGGCGGTCTGACGGGGCGAATCAGAAGTCCAGCCTCCCCCAAATCAAACACGTTGACTGGGCCACCACGAGCCAAGCCCACGCGCTCGCACCAGTCCTGAGGGAAAACAGATTGCCGCCGCTCTGAGAGCGTCATGGTTGTGGCTTTCATGCGGTAAAACTCTCTTACCATTTCGGTAATGTCAAGTTCATGGGATGCAGCCCATGACCGGTTCCGCCTCGGGTTGTCCTTTCGGAAGTTGCCAAGGGGGCTTTGGGGTGGTTAGGGTTTGGGATGGTCTTTTCGATGTGAAACACACCCCTGAAAAAGAAAAACGCCCTGTAAAAGTGGGTTTGATCTCGCTTGGTTGCGCCAAGAATTTGGTGGATGCCGAGATTATGCTTGGGTCGCTGATGCAGAGCGGCATGGAGATCACGAATGACGCTCAAACGGCGGATGTCGTGATTGTGAATACGTGCTCGTTTATCGATGCTGCGCAGGAGGAAAGCGTGGACACGATCCTTGAATCGGCAGAGGTTCGGGAGGCGCATAATCGAGGTCAGGGGCTCGTGGTTTCGGGTTGTTTGCCGCAGCGGTTCCGCGATGAATTGCCAAAATTGCTCCCCGAGGTAGATGCGTTCATGGGGATCGATCAAGTGGCGGAGGTGTCGCAAATTGTGCAACGCGCACTGGATCATCGATCGGAGCGTTTGACTTCTGTGGCGACACCCAAAGTTGTGGGGCGCAAATCGAAGGTGGCAGCACAGTTGGCGGTGTTGGACGCAGGCAAGGTTCAAACTGAGGACGAGGCTTCTTCGCTGCGAGGAACGATAAAATTCAATCAAACTAAGGTAGTGGCAGCTCCGCCGGTGTTTGATGTCACGGCACGGCCTGTCTATATCCCGGATTATCAGACGCCACGGTTTCGATTAACGCCGAATCACTTTGCCTATGTAAAGATTGCGGAGGGCTGCAATCATCCGTGTTCGTTTTGCATCATTCCGAAGATGCGTGGATCTCATCGAAGTCGGGCGCAGGCGGATATTGTCGCTGAGGCGAAACAGTTGCTGGCACAGGGGGTGAAGGAACTCAATCTGATCTCGCAAGATTCAACGTATTACGGTCTGGATTTGCGTCCAAATCGCACAGGCTCGATCTCGGCTCCGGAGAAATTCAAGGCTGCAGCGAAGGCGTTACCAGCAGATGCCGTGACGTTGGCGACGTTGATCCGTGAACTGAACGGGTTGCCGGGTGATTTCTGGATTCGCCTACTCTACACGCATCCTGCGCATTGGACGGATGATTTGATCGAGACGATCGCCGCCTGTCCCAAGGTGGTGCGGTATATCGATATTCCACTCCAGCATATCCATCAGACCATGCTGGAACGAATGCGTCGTGAGACAACGCAGGAATACATCGTGGATTTGATCGCCCGCATTCGTGCGGGTATTCCCGGGATCGCCATTCGCACGACGTTCATCGTGGGTTTCCCGGGTGAGACCGAGGAATATTTTGAGGCGTTGTTAGATTTTATTCGAGAAACTCGTTTTGAGCGTCTCGGGATTTTTACGTATTCCCATGAGGATGGGACACGTGCAGGAACGATGGCGAACCAAGTGCCGGACAAGGTGAAACAAAAACGGCGCGAACGTGCGATGGCCGCCCAGTTGGAGGTGGCTCGGGGTGTTGCGACGCGGTTTGTGGGTCGTGAGATGGAAGTGTTGGTGGAAAAAATCGCGAGCGTAAAAGAGCTTCACTCCGCACAAGTTAGTTCATGGGAGCACGGGCTGGTGCGCGGTGAGGAGGCGACGGTGCCTGCATTGAAAGGCAAGTATCTACTGGCGCGAAGTGCAGCGGACGCGCCGGATATTGATGGTCGGGTTTATGTGCAAGGAACGAGACTTCCTCTAGGCCAGTTTGCGCGGGTGAAGATCGTTGGGCATACGGATTATGATCTGATCGCCACACCGGTTTAATCGTCACAGAATGAATCTCCCCAATAAACTAACGGTCGGTCGGTTGGTGCTGACGGCAGTTTTTTTGGTGGTGATTTTCGCACGGGTCCAATACGCGGCCACAATCGCATTGGTGTTGTTTATTGTGGCGAGCATAACGGATTATTTTGATGGCAAGATTGCACGTGAACGGAAGTTGATCACTAATTTTGGTATCCTGATGGATCCGTTGGCGGACAAGATTTTGGTTTGTTCCGCGTTCATTGCATTCGTGGAGCGGGGTTTTATGCCGGCGTGGATGGTGGTTGTCATCGTCGCCCGTGAACTTGGGATCACCGGCTTACGCATGTTAGCGGCTTCGAAACAACAGGTGCTCGCTGCGGAAGGGTTCGGGAAACACAAAACCATCTCGCAGATCACCGCGATCATCGCGATCTTGGTGATGGCGAGTTTACCCGAATGGCCAAACGCGATCGCGGCTGGGTTTAATCCGTGGGTTGCGGAATTTACTTGGGTCGCAAAATGGGCGGCTTTGGCACTGACGGTTTATTCGGGCAGTGTTTACCTTTGGAAAAACCGCCAAGTTTTTTTGCAGGATCTCTGAGGATCGAATGTTGGAATGCAACTGTTGCCACGAGATCGGGTAGTTCTTTGGATTGCTCAAGGGTTTTGGGTGGGGCGCATCCCTGTGGCTCCGGGGACCTTTGGCTCGTTGCTAGGGATCGGCTGGCTCTTGCTGCTCGCTTGGCCGGGGAGTGTGTGGTTTTACCTCTGCGGAATTGCTTTGAGCATTCCGGTGAGCATCCTGACCGCCGGTCGTGCTGAAAAGCTTTTGGGAAAATCGGATCCCGGATCGGTCGTGATCGATGAAATTATCGCCGTTCCGATCGCCGGTTTGGCCTTGGTGTTAAAGTCCCCGGTCGAACTGATTTCGGGGGTGGAATTACTGAAACATCACGCGCTCGGATTGGGGATGGTCTTTTTGTTGTTTCGGCTTTTTGATGTAGTCAAACCATGGCCTGTAAACGTCAGCCAAAAACTTCCCGGAGGTTGGGGAATCACCGTGGATGATGTCCTCGCTGCAATCTACGTGAATTTGCTGATGTTTGTGTGGTTGAAATAAATGGGCCGAGTTTCGGGTGAATTGTCCTTGCTGATTATGCCACTCCTGAACATCACGGATCTGAGGAAATCGTTCGCCGATCCAGAGGGTCGATCGACCTGCGTGGTCGATGTCCCGCATTTTACTATCC
>SXQI01000185.1 GCA_005793025.1 Verrucomicrobiales bacterium | reverse complement strand
GTGAAAAAGCCGGACCATTCATGCAGAAGGAGGGTTTCAAGAACGTGTTGCAGTTGGACGGAGGGATCCTCAAGTATTTTGAAGAATGTGGGGGCGAACACTATCAGGGCGAATGCTTTGTTTTCGACCAACGAGTTGGGGTTGATCCAAATCTGCAGGAAACAGCTTCTGACCAGTGCTTCGGCTGTCTAACTCCTCTCACGGCGGATGACCAACGCGACCCACGGTTCATCAAAGGGGAATCGTGTGCCTATTGTTTCAAAACCACCGAAACTCACCTCGCAGAAACCATCGCCATGCGCCATGCGGCGATTCTAAAGGCGACAACCCCACTCCCCGGACTAGAGCCCTATGATAATTATCGCCCAATCTCGGTTCCGGCTGAATTCGACGGCAAAACGCTGATCGACTTGCTTTGCGGAATTCTGGATCACATCGCTCGAGATGAGTGGATCGAGTTATGTGCTCAGGGACGTTTACTCAACAATGATCGGGTTGCTGTGCCGGCTGACCAGACAATCCACGCAGGTGAGCGATACCTCTTTTGGTTGCCTCAAATCGTTGAACCGCCGGTCAACATGGATGTGAGGATTCTGCATGAGGATGAAGCCATCCTCGTCCTGAATAAACCTGCACCGTTGCCGATGCATCCTTGTGGTAGATTCAACCGACACACTCTGCAGTATGTCCTAAACCAAGTTTTCCATCCCCAAAAACCTCGACCAGCCCATCGACTAGATGCCAACACAACAGGCCTCGTGATCGTCGCTCGCACCCGCCATTTCGCGGGATTGTTGCAACCTCAGTTTGCTCGCGGTGAAATTTCGAAAACCTACCTCGTGCGAGTGCAAGGTCATCCAGTCGAGGATCGATTCGGCGTTAATTCGAGCATCAGCATCGATTCCGGAGATCTGGGAGCCCGAACAGTGGACGACGAAGACGGGCTTTCGGCGTTAACCGAGTTCAGAGTGCTGCACCGATCTACCGATGGCACCAGTTTATTGGAGGCAATTCCCTTAACAGGAAGAACAAACCAGATCCGGGTGCATCTGTGGCAACAAGGCTTTCCTATCTGCGGGGATCGGACTTATTTGCCTCATGGAGAACTGGGAGAGACCCAGACTTTATCCATTGAGGACAAACCCCTGTGTCTGCATGCGTGGAGAATTGGATTCAACCACCCATTAACCAAGCAACGTGTCGAGTTCGAAGCTCCTGTTCCTGCTTGATTTTCGGATTTCAACCCGTCAAACAACTCAACAATTATTCAGTTGAGCAGTAAACTTGCCGAACCCCGATCCGCTGTCTACGATAACTGTCCAATAGCATGAATCTTAACCAGCTCCTGTCAGCGATTGTTCTCTCCGGGCTTTTTGCTCTGGGTTTATCCGCACAACCAACTGGCACCAAAGTTGATTCCAAGTTCAAAATCCCCCCGACTGACGCTGGTTTGCAGGGCGCGGGACCTCTCAGGCGTGCGGAATGGTTTCAAAACCTCTGGTCGCAGCGACGGAGCGCATGGGCAACTCAGGTTCAAGCCGATCAAAAAGCCGTCGTTTTCCTTGGGGATTCAATCACACAAGGTTGGAATGAATTGCTGACCGGAAGTTTTCCGGGGGTGAAAGTCGCCAACCGCGGCATCAGCGGAGACACTACGCGAGGCGTGCTGATTCGTCTCCAAGAGGATGTCCTAGCCCTCAACCCGAGCGCAGTGGTCCTCCTAATCGGCACCAACGATCTCGAGGAACAAGCTGACACCGAAACCATCGCGGGAAATCTTCGATTGATCCTAGCGGAACTGAAGAAACACAACGCCAACATCCCCATAATTCTGTGCCAAGTCTTTCCAAGTTCTGCGAAAATGAGACGCCCTGCTCCCGCGATAAAAAAACTGAACGAGCTATATTTTGCCGCAGTGAAAGGGGATTCCCAAATCACCTATCTCGAAACATGGCACCTATTTGCTGATGCTCAAGGGGACGCCAAACTGGCAGAATTCCCAGATCTCCTCCACCCGAACAAAGCAGGCTACACCAAATGGGCTTCCGCGATCCGTCCAATCCTAGCCACCTATGGGTTCATCGAAACCGAACCGGATGGATTCAAGCCCGAACCGGGGTTTGTGAGCCTCTTCAACGGATACGATCTTACAGGTTGGGGTTATCGTACGAATAATTTTGACGGAAAAACCACAAGCAACGATGGTCGATACCTAGCTAAAAATGGCAGGCTCATCGTGAAAACTCCTCCCGAAGGGAGCAAAATCGCGCAACTCTGGACCACACGTCAATTTCCTAAAAATTTCACCCTTAAACTTGAATTCCGTGCCACCCCCAAGGCCGACAGTGGTGTTTTCATCCGACAACCCCAACTCCAGTGCCGAGACTACCTCATCGCAGGCCCGTATAAAACACTCACCCAATATAAGCCTCAAGATTGGAACAAAATTGTCGTTAACGTTAAAGACAACATTGCTCACTGTGTATGTAACGGAGAAGTATTAGAATCTGCCCTCAAACTACCTCCGACAGGCTCCATCGGTCTAGAAGGGGACGCAGGGCAGATGGAATACCGACGTATCCGCCTCCAAGAATTACCCTGAAAATAGCCTCACCCCCATTATCAGTACCGCAAATTCAGACAGTACTTTTTTTTTAAAAAACTTTCCACAAAGCACCTTTTGTGGTTGAGTTCTCGTATTCACAGGAGAACAATCGACAGAGGAGTTCCTTCTTTTTAGATTAAAACAGGCCGTTTAGAGGAAAAGCCCTGTTCATTTAGGTAGTTTTGTTGGCAG
>SXQI01000184.1 GCA_005793025.1 Verrucomicrobiales bacterium | reverse complement strand
TCTCCGATCGTAACGCTGCTATTGGCGCGGGCGGGGTTGATCCGGTCTGCCTCCGCCACGTCATCCGGATAACCCGTCGGATTATAGAGCACGACGGAGAAAGCTTCATCCAATTCAGCCTTTGTATCGTCCCAAATTCTAACTTTAATGATGTTCGACGATTGCCCCTCAGTGAATGTCAAAGTACCGGTGACCCGCTCGTAATCATAATCTGGCAAGCGACCTTGCCGAGCGACTCCATCCATCGTTGCGTAATCCACGGTCAAGCTCCCTGAGAGTCCACCCTCTCGAACCACAGTTAGAACCGCATATTTCCCGTCCTCGGTGACCGTGTAATCATTCGCGGAGAAAGCTAATGTGCCGAAATTGAAATCGTTATCGATAATTGTCAGACTTGCTCGCTCTATCCCCAACGCTGCTCCGACTGGGATTGGCACCCCACCCAACACCAGATCAGATTTCGGTAGGAAAAACCGCATATCCAAGCTCTCATTTCCTTCTTGGAACAAATCCTCTGCAATGTCCACCCACAAGGTGCTGGCTGGTCCGCCACCTGCGTTGCTTGGACCGGTGCTAGCTGTGCTCTTCATCCGACCGATGTCACTCACCCAAGTGGGTGTCGTGGTTACAGTCCAGTAATCCTCGTTATCCGCAGCTGCCCCCGGGCCTGTAGGTCGGGCTTCCGTCACCACCGCCGCACCCGCTGTGGCAAGATTTCCGTTCGAACGTGTCACTGTGACGAACTTGGAACTCGCATCCTCATCCGCGTAATACTGGGTGGCAGTGAAACCGATGTTTCCAGGCCCTGGAGTACTTCCTCCAACAATACGGGCAAAATTGCTTCGAGCCCGCATGTCGTCGAGGGAATACCCTCCACCTACACTGCGGAATCGACCCCCAATATAAACATATTCAAAATTATGATTATTAACGACAGGTGTAATAATCTGTGCGGCACTGCCGATAACGTTTACCACGTTATCAAGGGTCGATGAATAATTGTTATTCCAATAGGCCATGGAACGAACAAAGTTCTCCTGAGATAACGGATTGTTTGGACTTAGCGCATTTGGCAAGCCCGCAAAATGGTTATAAGCCGTATCCATGAACGACGTGTCCAACATTCCGTCAGGGAATAAGCGCGCCATACCCACTCGCCGCGTGCTATTGTAGGATCGGAATATTCCACCGACCAATGGCAACCCATCCGGCTGGATCACAATCGAGTAAACCGTGTTATCGAAACCTGACCCAGGGAAAAACGCAGTTGCAATATTTCCATCCTGTTCAAGCTTGGCGATTGAACTCCGATCCACGGCATTCACCTGCGTGAAAGAACCTCCGATAAAAGTTGATCCACCCGATCTGGCAACAGCGTAAACCGGACCGTTCACACCAGTTCCGGGATTAAACGATGTATCCAAGCTGCCGTCAGAATTGATCCGCGCCACCCCGTTGCGTCCCGTTCCATTGAATTCCGCAAAATCTCCGCCGACAACCAACCGCAAATCTCCACCCAGCAATCCGATCGCATAGACTGGCCCGTCAAACCCAGCCCCAGTTTGGAATGATGTGTCAAGCAATCCGTCCCTGCCGAGGCGGGCTAAACTGTTCCTATTGGTTCCATTGACCGTCGTGAAATCACCACCAATATAGATGGTGTCGCTCTCAGTAATCGCCACTGCGTGAACAGCGTCGTTGGCCCCTAGGCCCGGATTGAAACTAGGATCTAATGATCCGTCAGCCATCAATCGAGCAATGCCACGGCGGAGTGTTCCGTTGACGGAATCGAAGGCACCTGCGATCAACAAACGGCCCGCAAACGTGCTGTTTGGTGGGTATAATGCGATCGATGAGACTGAACCATTGGCGCCGGTTCCTGGATTGAAAGTCGTGTCGAGATTTCCGTTCAGCAAAATTCGGGCAACATGACCTCGAGGCGTTGCGTTGTATGCGGTGAAATCACCTCCGATAATGCTCCGACCATCAGGCTGAGCGACGACTGAAAAGACCGTATTGTTCGCACCAGGCTGAGAATTGTTCGGAGGAACCGTGCTAGGAGTATTTTCAGGATTGAAAGTTCGGTCAACCGATCCGGCAGATTGTTCACCTAACTCAAGATGACCATTATTAATCCGTGATCCTCCGGTCGTATCCATCGCGATGCTGAGATGAGCCAGTCTCGATGGTCCCATCCTCGCGCCATCAGGCATCGAGTCATCCTGCAGAATATACAGACCTACACGAATTGCCTCTGGGAACTCAACTAGGTCGTCGTTCATGATGGGAATCCGGATCACCTTGTCGCCATCATCAAACGCGGCCCATTCCAATTTGTTTTGCGGGTCATTTCCTAGTGCTGTCGCCCACGCACCCGTTGCTGGGGGAAAATAGTCGGAAAACGGAGTGGCATACTCGTTAGAGGCATCCGTTGGGAATATGTTATTCGCTTCATCCCCTAAAGAATCTTTGACGTTCGTCCAGTAGTGGCAACTGACGGCCTGATCTATGGGCCCGGAGCGTTTAACTACGACTGACACAAAACCCTGTTCCCATAGTGGGCCGACAAAATCAGCATTTCGTGCCGGAACTGCTGATCCTTGGTTTTCGGTGTAAACCCAGTGGGTTCGAATAATACCGAAACCACCTTCGAGACGGTTCACCGTGACAGTAGCGGTGGATCGGCCACCCAAGGCGGGACGAATCAAGGCAGGGTCCTCTCGATAATCAGCCCGAGGATTCTCCAGTTTCACCTGAAACGGGAACCGGCCATTCACGATGTTGGTAGTAAAGTAACTTAAATCGCTTTTCTGCTTAGGAATGCCCACAACGAAAGAAGCGCTCGTCTGGTAATCGTCGAAAATTAAAGTTCCACTCGTAGGGACGAAATTCTGGAAGGCAACCGCCCCTCCAGGAATCGCTACCGCTGAATAATCAACCATGATTCTACCATCAGAACCCGAAGTTCGACTGACCGTGATCCTTGCCCCCCTCGTCGAACTCCCAGCATCAACATCTCCCTCCAAACCCGTGACCTCGTAAGTCGCATAATTGAATTGAAGGAGCCCCGCATTGGAACCTTTCGGCAATAACTCATCATCCGTAATCGTCAGGATCGCCGTTTGATTTGGCCCAAAGGAGAGATCGTCTAAATTGCTCAATCGAAGCACAACAGTCCGATTTCCGTTCGTAAATGCGTCGTTCTTAATGAACACATCGAAACTACTCATGACTTCGGTCACGTTTGTCCCGCCACCGCCTCCTCCACCCCATGTGAAAAACGCAAATGTTAGCTTCCCGCTTGTTGCATAATAATCCACTCCTGCTCGAGCGGATCCATCGGAAGTGGAGTAATCCACGGCTCCATAATTGGGAAAGAAAAGGATATTATTGGTATCCGCTAGAGCAACGGGGTCCGAGTAAGCTCGGACGGGAATCGTCACCATAAGCCCATCTTCACGAACCGAGTATGTGGGTTGAAGGAACTCAACGTAGTTGGTGCCAGCGAAGAAATTGGTGAACTGTGCTCGTCCCGTCGAGATTGAACCGAGCAGTGCGAGTACGACTAACGATACTCGGCACAACCAACCGGTCCAAGCGTGAAGCAAGCCCCGGTTACAGATTGGAAATGTAGTCAGCATACAGATACTTAAGTCTCAAAAATTCAATCAAATCAGCAGTCAACAAGCGGCTCCATTAAACTCAATCTGAACCATGTTGTCTCGAATTATTCGTCCAAACAAAGGTTATCATCAGTCTGCAAGCCTTTGTCATTCAATCGCTCTCACGCGGTAGAATCGGGTTGCTGATTCACCCATGGTATTATCTCGAATCTCAGTAGTCGTTCCGGTTGCAGTCGTCACGTTTAACGGAGTCCATGTAATAAAATTCTCTGAATATTCCAATTGATAGACCCGACCTACTTCGGATTCAAACACCAGAACGACATCACCGTTCTCTGCCTGCCGCCAACCGGTGATCACTGGTGTTAGCGGAACTGGACGTTCACCGTTCACGCGTGCCACTCCGGTGCTGGCAAATCCATTCACCTTGGTAAATGCACCTGCAATCAGTAATTGGCCATCCTGTTGCAACGCTAAATCGTAAACAGACCCGTCTGGTCCTTGTCCCGGATCGAAGCCAAGATCCAAAGAGCCATCTTTTCCGAGCAACGCAAGGCGAACACGAGGCTCACCTCCAACCGTGGTGAAATCACCCGCAATGTATAATTTGCCATTCGGAGCAAGTGCCAAAGCCCGAACCGTTCCATTGACACTTGCTGGTTTGAATTCGGTATCAACTTTTCCACTCTTGTTGAGTCTCACAACACGGGTGCGACTGACGCCGTTAAATGTGGTGAACTCGCCGGAAACTAAGATATTCCCATCAGCCAATGGTAGGATACATAGAACGGAACCGTTATTGCCGCTGCCCGCGTTAAAGGTTCCATCCAACAAACCATTTGAAAGAATTCGAACCAAAGCAGACCGAGGTAGGCCGCCAGCCGACGTGAAGTCTCCACCCACGTAGAAAGAACCCTCACCAGCAGAAACCAGCTGATTCACAACCCCTCCACCAAACCCGCCATCTGGATTCAAACTAATGTCCAAAGCTCCATTACGATCGAGACGGATCAAACCTGCTGCAGGTTGAGTAAACCCGCCTCCCACGATGACCTTTCCATCTTCCTGCGGAAGCACGGCATTCACTGGACCGTTCAAAGCGGCAGTTTGGTTGAAAGTAGAATCCACCCCGCCGTTTGCCTGTCGTAGATTGACATAACTCGGATCGCTCGAGCCGAAATAGACTTTACCTCCGTCGCGGACCACCATCGAATTGACTCCGACAATCCCTGAACCGGTGCTATAGGATGTGTCCAATGACCCATTGGCCTGAAGACGGGCGTGATCACGGCGTGACGATCCGCCCACGGACGTGAACGACCCACCAATCATGATCCTCCCATTCTCCAGCAACGTCATGGTGCGAACTACCCCTACGCCACCGGAGCCAGCGATACCGCCAGGAATAGCAAAACTGCTATCGAATGAACCGGGTCCAAAATCATCGTCGGTGATTGTGATGGTCGAAGTCGTGATACTTCCCAAGGTAGCACCTCCTGTGGGTGTGCTGATGGTTAGTGCAAGTGTTTCGTTACCCTCAATCCGCAGATCCTGCGTAATTGGCAATTTAATGGTTTTGCTCACTTCACCGTCGAGAAACAGGAGGGCTCCTGAAACGCTCGTGTAGTCGGTATTCGCATTCGCGGTGAGGGAGTCTGTCCAATAATCGACTCCAACGACACCAGCCCTGCCACCCGTCCGGTTGACAGTGATGAACGCGTTCTCCGCACCCTCTGCCACCGTGTATGTCGAGGACAAACTGATGACACCGGGAGCGAAGTCGTTGTCTGAAATAGTCAACGTGGATGTGCCCATTCCGAGCATAGCCCCATTACTTGGCGCACTCAGAACAAGTGAAATGGTCTCATTCCCTTCGACCGCGTTATCATCGATAATTGGAATTCCAACTACAGCCTCAGTCTGCCCTACGTCAAAGTTCACAACCGTAGAGACGGCACCGTAGTCAGAACCTGAAGTAGCCGTTCCATTCTGCGTAGTTAACGTTACCGAGATTGCCACAGCAGTAACTCCCTCGCGTCGGATGCTGACAGATGCGCGACCACCAACTGCGGTTTCATTCACGCTGTAAATCGACTCCGAGAATCCAATGACGCTATCCTCGCTGACAACCGTTAATAGTGTGAAGGGCTGGTTGCCAGATGTGACTCCACCTGTGTAATTGGTTAAATAAAGTTGAAGCGTTTTGTCTGGTTCTGCGAGGTTATCGTTGATCACTGGAACCCAGACTTTTTTGAATGATTCGCCTTGGGCGAAAACCAAATTCGTCGCAACGTCCACGTAATCGACATTGGCTTCAGCCGTGAACGGCTGGGTCATCAGGGTAACTCCGATACTGCCTGAAAGCCCACCTGTGCGGCGAACGATCACAACGGAATTGGTCATAGATTCAAGAATGGTATAGGCAGGAGCCAAGAACTCTAGACTTCCCGAGCCCGTGAATGATCCGCCGTAAAGTCGTGCCAAATACTTACGGCTTGTCCCATCGAATTCAGTGAAACCTCCGCCGATCATGATCTGCCGATCATTTTGAACCGCGATTGAAGAAATAAACCCATTGGCTCCCGAACCGAAGTTAATCGTAGGGTCGGCACTTCCATCCGAATTTAAACGAGTGATCCGGTTACTTAAAAGTCCGCGAAACTCACTAAAATCTCCTGCCGCCAAAACCTTGCCGTCTTGTTGAACAGCCATTGTGTAGATCGGCCCGTTGGCTCCAAGCCCGACATCGAACCCGAGGTCGAGTGACCCATCCACCCTGAGTCGGGCAACGCTGTTTCTCGGAACTCCTCCAACCGAGTTGAACACACCTCCGACGAGGATTGTATCGTCAAAATCAACCACAATTGATCGGATGGCAGTGCTCAGGCCAAATCCCGGATCGAAAGAAAGATCCAATGAACCATCTATGTTCAAACGGGCCATGGAATTACGAGCAACCCCATCCACACTGGTAAAATCACCACCAATGAGGATCCGTCCATCACGTTCTACGACAATCGAGTAAACCGTCCCGTCGATACCCGTGCCTGGGTCGAATCCTTTGTCGGTCGAACCACTATCATTCACCCGTGCAATACCCCGGCGTTCAATTCCGTTGTAAACCGTGAAACCGCCTCCAATGATTACTTTTCGTTGGCCATCGACAAAGGTCTCAGCCGCTGCGTGCACAGGATTATCAGGTCCTGACCCGGGATTGAATGTGTTATCCAATGCACCTGCTGAGGTGAGTCGTGCCAGATACTTGTAAGGGAACCCGTTCACATTGGAGAAACCTCCAACGATATAGACCTTATTGTTGGTGCTCTGAAGAACCATGGAGCGCACTGATCCATCAATCTCCAAACCTTCCGCAAACGTGGTGTCAAGAGTCCCATCGCTGTTCTCCCGTGCCACGTGTTGTCGGGTTTGGCGGTTCATCAGGATGAACTCCCCACCAACCAACAACTTACCGTCTGGTTGCAGCAAAAGGGTATTGATAGGCCCGCCTGCTCCGCCAGTGGTTGCGAAATCCGTATCGACCGAACCCGCAGGAATGTTTTTGCTTTCGTTATCAATAACGAGCAACGTCGCGTTGGTTAACACTCCAAGAACAGCATTGGTCGCATTCCGCAACGTGATCTGGACACGACGCTCGCCATCAGCAATCGCATCATCAAGAATTGGAATGACGAATGATTTGCTCATTTCACCAGGTCCAAAGCTCAACGTTCCATTGGTATGGACGAAATCGGTGTTTGCGATGGCTGTGTTTGTGAGCGTTGCGAAATCAACAGAGACGGATTCAGCCGAACCACCCCGTCTAATGACAGTAATTACCGAATTCGTTCCGTTTTCGTCAGCGAGGTATTCACCGACCGTAAAAGCGAGCTTACCGAAATTATCATCGTCCTGAATCGTAATCGTGTTGGTTGAACGCAAACCGATCGCTCCATCCGGAACCGCATTGGTTAAGTAGAGAACAAAACGCTCCGGCTTCTCAACGATTCCATCGTTGTAAATTGGAACTACAATCGTTCTCGGAGTTGTATCCTGATCATTCCAACTCAGCGTGCCGGAGACATCCAGATAATCATACGGCGAATAAGCCGTGTCGTTCAAAGTGCGATAACCAACGGAGATAACCCCGACATTTCCCCCAGTGCGCTTCACGGTGATGGTGGCCTTGCCAGCCAACTCGCTCACACTCATTGCTGTCGAAGCGAAACCAATGCGCCCCGGAGCAAAATCGTTGTCAATAATGGTCAAAATCGCCGTGCTGTTTGTTCCGATGGATGCTCCGGGAGAAGCACTGAACAATGTCAAACTAACCAACTCATCGGGCTCAACGGTTTGGTCATCGCGCACTTGGATCGTGAAACTCTTATTGGTCTGTCCTCCAGAAAAGGTCAAACTTCCGGATGTCGCTGTATAATCCGCACCAGCCGTAGCATCCGTCGTATTTGTTCCGCTAATCGACATATATTTCACGGATACCATCGAACTGAGATTCCCTGAGCGAGATACGTTTACGGTTACTTGACCCGTGTTCTCGTCAAGATCGTAGGAAGTTGCCGCAAAATTGATCACGGTCGAACCGAATTCGTTATCCAGAATAATCGCATTGGCTCTGGAATTCTCGCCTTGTGCAGGGAGAGTTAGAATAAACTCTCCACCCAGTGAGATCACTCCAACTGGTGGCCCGAGTAACAGTTCGAAGTTCTCGTCACCTTCCATGATCTTATCGTCAACAACCTGCACTAATGGAGTTGCAGGTGCAGTGTCACCGGTGATCAGGTCGGAGTTCGCGTTGACTGGCAACCACATGTAGATGTTCGTGAGTCCTTTGTAGTCGGGACCACTTAACGCGGCTCCATCCCGTGAAATCATCGTTGTCGCCATGGATCCCAGATCACCGTTGATTCGTTGGATCGCCGTGACCACGCTTCCCCCACCTTCATCGACTCCGTAACTCTTGCTAGCAAATTCGACATTCCCGGGTGCCCGCCCAGAACCGCCAACCAGCCGTGCAATGTTACTGCGGGGGCGCATAGCAGTCCGGCTTAATCCACCGCCGACATGAGTAAACGAACCGCCCAAGACTAAATTATCGGAACCATCCAATGTCAGCGCGTAGATCACGCCGATCGGGGCGAACCCAGCGGGGTTCGGAAATCCAGCATATTGGTTGTAGGCCGTATCGAGGAAACTCGTGTCCAGAGTCCCGTTAGAATACAACCGAGCCGCATTCACTCTGCGGGTATAGTTGTAACTTAGAAAACGACCACCGATGTAAATTGCGCCATCTCCTTGCAGAGCGATCGAACTCACCGTGTCATCCGGACCAGAACCCGTGACGAAACTACGATCTAAAACACCTGTAGGTAATAATCGTGCCAACGCCCGCTGTGGGACGCTATTAAACATCTGGAAAGCACCACCGATAACGACTTTACCACTTGAATCCTCGGCAATTGCATAAACCGTTGAATCCGCTCCCAGCCCGACATCAAAGTCGATATCGAAAGATCCATCACTCTTGAGCCGAGCAATGCGGCTGGAGGGATTCCCGTCCACACTAGTAAAGTCGCCCGCTATCAAAACCGAGTTTGAACCGTTAGTAGAACTTGAACTCAGGATCGCGAAAACAGCGTCGTTCGCTCCAGTTCCTGGATCGAAGTTGAGATCCAGATTTCCATTCGAGAGAAGCCGTGCAACCCGATTTCTAGGAACCCCATCAAAATTCGTAAAATCTCCCGCGATCAGCACATTTTCGTCGGCATCGATCGCAACCGCTTGAATCGCGCCGTTTGCACCAGTGCCAGGATCAAACGAAGGATC
>SXQI01000183.1 GCA_005793025.1 Verrucomicrobiales bacterium | reverse complement strand
TACGGGAAAACCAATGATCCGACCGTAGTTCAAGTTCAAGTTTATCCAGAGGAACGCAGCCTTTACTTTGGAGCCGAACAACAATTGGTCGTGATGGCTCGTTATTCGGATGGATCGAGCGCGGATGTGACCCGAAGCACATTATTTGAGGCGAACGATAAGAATCTCGCAAAAACGGATGCGAACGGATTGGTTACCTTATCCGATCAACCCGGTGATGTTGCTGTGATGGTGCGATACCAGAGCAAAGTTGCTGTGGCTCGGTTCATCGCTCCGCTTGGTGCGCCGGTGGAGCATCTTCCTGTGGCACGGAATTTCATCGACGAGATTGTTTACAAAAAACTCAAAGCGGTTGGAATGCCACCATCGGAAATATGTGATGATACCACCTTCTTCCGCCGGGTGGCATTGGACATCACAGGGCGATTGCCTACTCCGGAAGAGGCTGAGCAGTTTATTGCTTCCAAGGATCCCAAGCGTAGAGACCAGTGGATCGAAACCCTTTTGGCCAGCAGCGATTATGCTGACTTCTTCGCAAACAAATGGAGCGCGTTATTGCGCAACAAACGGGGGACAGGAACCCATACCCGCGGAACATTCGCCTTTCATTCGTGGATTCGAGACAGTCTTGCGGAAAACAAGCCCTACGATCAATTTGTTCGTGAAGTAGTTTCCGCTTCAGGCGATTTGGCTGAGAATCCTCCGGTTGCTTGGTTCAGACAGGTTCGGAACTCAAGTTCACAACTCGAGGACACTGCTCAATTGTTTTTGGGCCAACGATTACAATGTGCTCAGTGCCATCATCATCCCTACGAGAAATGGAGCCAAGACGACTATTTTAGCTTAGCTGCGGTTTTCAATCAAACGGGTCGCAAAGGAGGATCTCAACCTGGTGAAGAAATCATCTATCACCAAGGCGGATTTGCATCAGCCACCAACAAGCGCACGAAACAAACAGTCAAGCCCGCCGCGCTAGGAACTAAACTAAATCAAGTGACCTCCGATGAAGATCCGCGCGCCGCGTTGGCGGATTGGTTCTCCTCAAAATCGAATCCGTATTTTGCCAAGTCCTTGGTGAATCGTTATTGGAAACATTTTTTTGGACGCGGACTGGTGGATCCGGAGGACGATATGCGGGAGACCAATCCTCCCTCGAACCCAGAGTTACTCGACGCGCTAGCCCAGAGCTTTATCGCGAGTGGTTTTGACATGAAGCAGCTCGTCCGGACGATCTCTCAGTCTACGGTTTACCAACTCAGTTCGATTCCCAACAAGTATAATGCGGGGGATAAACAGTATTTCTCCCGATACTACGCTAAGCGTCATCAGGCCGAAGTTCTGTTCGACGCCGTCAACTTGGTTCTCAAAACTGAAAGTAAATTCGCGGGTATTCCTACCGGGACTAGAGCCGTGCAATTGCCCGATAACAGCTTTAATACGTCTTCGTATTTCCTCTCTGTTTTTGGCAGACCAGAATCGAACAGTTCCTGTGAATGTGAACGGTCTCAGGAAGTGAGCCTAGCTCAATGTCTCCATCTCCTCAATTCAAAGGAAATTCAGGACCGACTGACGGCAGATGATGGCCGTCCAGCATCCTTGGCGAATGACACCAAAGTGCCGCATTCACTCAAGCTGCGCCAACTCTACATGCTCGCGTTTTCTCGGGAACCCTCGACAAATGAAATCCAGTTTGCACAGGCTTACCTTGATAAAAAAGGGGAGCAACAGAAAAAAGCTGCCTACGAGGATATCGTCTGGGCGGTTTTGAACACCAAAGAATTCCTGTTTAACCATTAGTATCCCTTGCGCCCAACTGTCGTGATTCAACCGTTTTGGGTGGCGTTGATTCTGTTCCACCTTTGTCTGAGCCTCCGAGCTGAGCTCCCACGTGCTCGGTTGGACACAATTTTTCCATTAGGCGCACAACGAGGAACCGAGGTTGATGTAAGGCTGACGGGAATTGACTTAGACGAGGCGACTCAAGTGCTAATCTCTGCACCCGGAGTGACCGCAGTCGTCACGAACATACCGGTGTTCCCGAGCCAAGATCAGGTTGTCTGCCGTGTTGCCGTCTCCACCAATGCTCTGTTGGGGCATTATGATATCCGTGTAAACGGCCGGTTTGGTTTTTCTACCGCTCGCACTTTTGTCGTTGGTGATTTGCCTGAATTGAACGAAATCCCGACGCACCAGTCCCGCAAAGACGCAATGGTGCTGAAGGTGCCATGTGTCGTGAACGGCAGAGGGGATGCGAGCCAATTCGATTTTTATCGCTTCTCGGCAAAAAGCGGTCAGAGGTTTACGATCGAATGTGATGCTCGTAGTTTGGATTCCCGCCTCGAACCAGATTTAATCCTGACTGATTCAGACGGTCGGACCCTCGCGACCGGCCGACGCGGCACGCGTCTCCAATTTACTGCTAGGAATGATGCGGACTACATTATCCAGCTTCAGGATTCGCAGTTTAGGGGAGGAGGAGAATTTGGATACCGATTAGAACTCAGTTTTGCCCCACGTTTCGATTTCGTGCTCCCGCTTGGTTTTAATCTGAACTCGAACACCCCGCCGCAAACCTTGTTCGGTTACAACATTCCGAACCCAAAAATCCTGACAAATCAGTGGTTTCTAGGACAAAACGTAGAATCCCTCTCATTGGCGTCTGCACTCACTTCGAGTCGTTTGGCTCCGGCACTTCAGCAAATCCCTGAAGCGTTCGTTGAGACGGTTGACGTCCGACCAAATGAAGGGACAGCGGGTAGCGATTCCGTCCGAATGATGGAGACCACCTCGACGAACATTTTTCAGGAACTTGAACCGAATGATTTGGTCGGGAGTGCGCAGCAGATTTCTGTTCCTTGCGAAGTTTCAGGGCAGTTCTATCCGGCAAGGGATCGAGACGGATTCCAATTTAACGCCAAAAAGGGGGATGTTTATTACATCGAGGTCGTCAGCCAACGACTAGGAATTCCAACCGCACCTCACATCCTGACCCAACGCCTTTCCAAAAATGAAAAAGGAGACTGGAAAACCAATGATCTCAAAGAGTCATCCGATCAAGATGCGAACCATGGAGGGGCTGAGTTTAACACCGCTACCCGGGATCCTGTTCAACGTTTCGAAGCACCTGAGGATGGGGTTTATCGCGTTGTCGTTCGCAACCGTTTTGATTTCGGAGAACCTCAGCCACGGATGGTTTATAATCTGATCATCCGCAAACAGGAACCTGATTTCCGGCTTCTAGCATGGGCGTTGGCTCCAATCCAAACTAAGCCAGATACCCGAAATGTTGGACCTTGGACCGCGTTCCTCCGACGGAAAGAAATCATGCCCATTCGGGTCGTTGCGCATCGAAAGGATGGCTTTAATGAACCTATTCACATTGACCCGATCGGCTTACCCCAAGGGGTTTCGTTTCTTCCTGCTTTTATTCCTCCGGATGCGAATTCCACTACCCTTTATCTGACAACAAGTTCAGAGGTCAAATCTTGGGGTGGGATGATTAAACTTCAGGGTCGCGCGGGAGAACGAAAACATTCAGCTCGCGTGGCGATGACTCTTTGGGAAGTGGCGGATTACAATAATGACCCGATGAATTCGCGACTGACTCGCGACGGCCTCTTGCTCGCCGTGAGCGACCGAGAGGAGGCTCCAGTCACGGTGTTTCCTGCGGATAGAAAGGTTTATGAAGTAGCCAAAGGAGGAAAAATTACCTTGCCGATCAAAATCGAACGACATGGCGAGTTTACAGGGGTATTGAAATTCCGCGCCTTGGTGGATCCAGTAAAAGATTTCGAAGTGCCTGCCAATGCGACTAACGCTACGTTCGAGTTAGATCTGAACCAAACGAAATTGGCTTTAGGAACTAATAAAGTTGAACTCCTCGTCCAAGTTTCAGGTCGGTATCAAAGGTTCGGACCCGAAGCCATCAAGGCTTCAGAGGGCGAAGTTAAATCTGCTCAAACCTCTTTTGAAGAGATCTCGAAACAAGCAGCGGAGGCGGTGAGTAAGGAAAAAGAAAACCCCGAGGCTGCTGCAAAAGCAAAGGATTTGATGGCGAAAAAGGAAGCTGCCGCGAAGCGTATCGAAGAGTTTAAACAACGCACTCAGCCCAGAGATGTGAACGCGACATGTTATTCTGAACCGTTCCTTGTGATGGTGAAATAAGGAACGGTCAGCGGAGCATTGTCCCGGAGGCGGAGAGTTTAAGCATCTGGATCGCTTGAATGGCTTTCTGATCTCCTCGGGCAGCGGCTGCGGCCAATTGACTTTGAACATCCCGCATTGAATCCCGGACTTGGGCTGCGTCTTTTTCGCTCAGCATTCCCTGACCAGCGATCGCCTGAGCCTCGATGAGTCGCGCTGCCGCACTCTCGAATTCGCGTTTCTTTAAGGCTTCGTCAATTTCCTGAGCTACAGCGAATGATGGATTAGCTGCCTCTTCAGCTTTCGCTTTGGCCTTTTCGGCAGGGCTGAGGTCCGGTTCACTCTTGCTGCACCCTGAGAACGCAGTCAGTGAGGCTAATGTAACCGCAAACAGGGCACGGCCCAACTTATTGTTCATAGTCAACCAACGATTAACGGCCATTCTTGGTTCCTGGGCTATTCCAGACATCATTCTTGATCGCTTGATTTGCCATTTTTAAGAACGCGGAATACTTCAAAAACTGAACTCCGCCCCCCATCAACCCAACCGTCGCTCCCCCTTTGACGTCCAATCCTGTTCGGATTACTTTTCCTCCAGAGTGTCGTTGGGAGATTCCCTCAGTTGGGAAGCTGGACACGTCGTTGAAAAAGAACGGTGTTAGCTCGTCAGTCTCCCACTGCAATACATCGGTCGGTTTGAACATTGTTGCTTTGTAGGTGTTGGGTTTTTGACCGGAGAGTGCACCATAGCCACAAACGGATCCATTCCAGACATAGCTCGAGATCACGACCTCGCGTTGAGCGAATAGAACTCCTAGGGATCCATTCGTCTTGTCCATGGGGCACATGAGGATTTTTGGGTTCTTTTGGTAAGGGTAAAGTTGCCCCTTCTTAAAAACTTCCAACTGGTTGGTGATTCTTCGTTGCAATCCGGCAACCGCTCCTCCGCCACCGGGCAAATTTGGACCGTGTGCCCAGCTTGCATCCGCTAAGCCCCACCCGGGAAAAGCCAAGTAATCCGCGTTATCGGTCACATACATAACCTGAGCCAACATCTCTTGGCGGTTGTTATTGACGTCGATAGTGATGATCGCCCGATCTTTGGCTTTCGAAATCGCGGGAAGCAGCATGCTAGCTAGAATCGCGATGATGGCGATAACCACAAGCAATTCGATGAGGGTAAAGGCATTCTGGCGTTTTTCTGGAAGCCCTTGGAGGCGATAATCAGGACGGTTTTTCATAAGAGCTTTAAGAAACTAAATCACGTATTATTACTTTCAGTTGGGGGTCAACCACAAATGTCACGCAAGTTCTGTTAACCAAGATTATTGGTTTGCATTAAAAAGCCAAGAACCACTTTTGACGAGTGTGCGTTCATTGTCACACATGAACAATTCCTAGTGCTGCAGTGGTTTTGGGTAAGTGCTGTTTTCTACAGAACTAACTTTGCCAAGGTTAATCGACCTCATTGCTTCGGTACGTTTTTTGCTCTACTGTTAGCTAACTTGCAACTGTTTAACCAATGGTTGTTCTCTGAACTAATATGCCCGTTTTGTGTTGCCGTCCACCACCTTGGATGAACCGTTGGAGCTGGGTTAGTTTCAGGGGGGTAGTATTTCTGACCTTGTCCCTCGTTGCGCTGGTGTCTGGCACCGCCGGAGGGGAGGAAAAAATCTGGTTACGAAACGAGACAATTTCGACTCCGGATAAGTTAATCCCAAGAGGCAATCTCCATCCGCAAGGGATCACTCACCCTGTTTCTGGACTGTTTATCGTCCAATTCGAGGGGGCGGTGTCGGCCCGGGTTGCGAACGATTTCGAGGCGTTAGGAGTGGAACTGATTCGGGCGGTTCCTGATTTTGCTTACGTGGTTCGGCTGAAGGATGTGGAGCTTGGTTTGATCCAAGCGAATCCATTGGTTCGTTGGGTTGGGGAATTTAAGCCAAGTTACAAACTGGACCCAAAACTTCAGGAGCACCTTCCAAAACTCGGACCTGTCCCCATTCACAAGCCGATTGAGGTTCGGGTTATTCTCGCCCCTGGCTTGGGAATGCGAGAAATGTTGGCAACTCGTCAGGTTCTCAAAGGGTTACGGACTTTAAACCGGAGTGATCTGGGTTCGTTAATGCAAGGGTGGGTAAGTGACCATCAATTAGAGGCACTGACTCGATCCAGTGCGGTCCTCTGGATCGAACGAGCTCCCAATCCCAAGCTATACGATGAGGTCTCGTCTGAAATCGTAGGGGGAATTTCCGATAATCCGGGGAGTGCTATGCAGGATTTAGGATTCGACGGGGATGGAGTGCTCGTTGCGGTTGCGGATTCGGGATTAAACAATGGAACGGCTTCTGATATGCATCCTGACCTTCTCGGTCGCGTGGATGCCTTCTTCTACTACGGTGGGCTAGCGTCCGCAGCTGATGAACACAGTCATGGGACGCATTGTGCGGGGATCATTGCTGGAAATGGTTCTGTAGGGGAGGTGGACGAGGAGGGTTTTTATTATGGAATCGGGGTGGCTCCGAAGGCTCGCATCGTGGCTCAACGGATTTTTGATGGTCAGGGTGGGTATGAACCTCCCGAGAACTTAGCCGATCTAGTTCGGGATGCGAGCAGGGTCGGTGCGGTGATTGGTTCCAACAGTTGGGGGGACGACACCCAAGGCATTTATGATTCGAGTGCGATGCTTTTTGATGCGTTGGTCCGGGACGCGAACCGGTTTCATGATCAAACTTTAGGTCGTCCTGATGTCCCTTTTATTCTCGAGTTCTCAGCAGGTAACGCCGGGGAAGCAGGGGAACAAACCATCGGCAGTCCAGCAGTCGGAAAAAATGTGATCGCCACGGGAGCATCGGGGAGCAACCGACCAGATATCTTTGGATACTCAGATGGTCCTGACACCATGGCTGCTTTTTCCTCGCGTGGACCTTGCGCAGACGGGCGAATAAAACCTGATCTCGTGGCTCCGGGGACTTGGATTGCCTCCCTGCAATCGGAGTCCGCGACCGACGAAAATGCGTGGCAGCCAATTTCTGAGTATTACCAATTCCAAGGTGGCACCAGCCAAGCCGGTCCTCATGTCTCCGGAGCGGCAGCAGTTTTTGTGCAGGCTTTTCGACAATTACACCAAGGTCAGACCCCTTCTCCTGCGTTGGTCAAAGCAGCATTGATCAACTCGGCAGTGGATATGGATGATAGTTTTGACACGACACCGATTCCCAACAACGACGAAGGGTGGGGGAGACTGGATTTGGCGCAACTCATCGGGTCTGCAACGCATTTTGAGCTCATTGAGCAAACCAACCGCCTAATTCAAGGAGGAGTATTTGAACACCGAGTAGTGATTTCGAGTCAGGATCGGCCGCTAAAAATCACGATGACTTATACCGATGTTCCGGGGTTTCCCGCTGTGGCGCGGGCACTGGTGAACGATCTCGATTTGGAGGTGGTTTCGCCGAATGGCGTTGTCTATCACGGAAATCAATTCGATGAAGGCGAATCGGTGCCGTTTGCACTTGGGTTCGACAATTTGAACAATGTGGAAGGGGTGCACATTGGCCAACCGGAGCGAGGGGAATACGTGGTTCGAGTGATCGCGAGAGTAATAGCCGAGGACGCGCTTCGAGAAACACCCGCCGTTTGGGATCAGGATTTTGCTCTGGTCGTTTCGGGAGATCTTCCGCTCCCAGGAGAAGGTGTGATCGCGTTCGACCGGCCTGCCTATAGTGCGCCGAGCGTTATTAAGCTTAAATTGATCGATTTCGATTTAGCTGGAAAACCTCCTCAAACAATCAGGATTGCGAGTGCCACTCAACCTGCAGGAATGAATGTCCTCCTTGAGCCGTTCGGGAATCGAGGGGTGTTCACAGGATTCGTTGGGGTTGTTTCCACACCCCTCACCGATGACGGGAAGTTGCATATCGTCAATGGCGACACGATTACAGCCAGCTTCGTGGACCTTTCGCCTGCCAGAATAGTAGAAAGTACCGCTCGCGCAGATTTGTTAACCCCTGTCGTGTCCTCCCTCATCACAACGAATCGGTATGGTCGGGTTAATGTGAGATGGGAGACGGACGAACCCTCTGTTTCTAGGTTGCGATACGGAACGAACGTCGCCGTTCTAACGGTTCAAACCAACCTAGTTTTTACGACGCAACATGAGTTTTCGATTCCTACGGACGGACCTGGCATTCCCTATTTTTTTGTGATTGAAGCCACGGACGTAGCCGGAAATACCTCTACTAATCGAAATGGACAGGTTCCCTTTTCCTTCGTCTCAAAGTCTGCTGCAACCATCCTTCTAGTTAATAATTATGTGCATGGGTTGGAGGATGAAAGCGACGAATTGCCGATCACAGAATACACCGATGCATTGGATCAGATCGGAGTGAGCTACGAAGTCTTTGATGCAACCGAGGATAAACTTCCAAAATTGGAGGACCTGACACCGTTCAGAGTCGTGATTTGGCGGATCAACGACAGTATTTACAATACCCTTGGTGGCCCAAGCACGACGATCAACACGGCGACTGAGCGGAATCTCACCAATTATCTTGCGCGCGGCGGATCCTTGTTGCTGGCCTCGGCTGAGATTCTCGAACGGAACCCCTCTCCGACTTTTGTTTCTAACGTCTTACATGTGGAGCACTTCGAGCCCGATCCCCTTTTCGGGATCGGTGGTTGTACCGACTGCGATCAAAATATTGGGATTCCCTACGTTCTAGGTTATGACACGGAATCGATCAGCGCGGGGATCGAAATACCCATGGATTGGACTAGGTTCCCTATTCTAGATTTGATCATTGCGGAGATCGGACCCGATGTAGGTGACACTTTTACTCCTTCTTTTGATGCTACCCCGATTTTGTTTGAACCGCTGTCGGGTCGGACGGTAGCTATTCGATATCCGAGGACAGGCGTGGATAGCACAAACCGTGTTATTTTCGCTTCCTTTCCGTTGGAGGCAATCCCCGCTGACGCCCCACCGCCGAATAATCGGGCGAATCTCCTGAGGAATTTCATTAGTTTTCTCGCGCCGGGGGTCAACGGTCTAGCCAGTATCTCGCTGGATCGGACTGCTTACCCGATTCCTTCGTTAGCAACCGTTGAAGTGGCGGATTCAAATTTGGTGGGGTTAACCAATGCCAGCATCCGAATTTACAGTGAGAGTCAGGCTAGCGGAGTGGTTTTGAATCTTCAACCAACGGTTCAGTCAGGTTTATTCCGGGGTTCCATTTCACTCGTCGCTAAGGACATAGTTGGGATTCCTCCATTGGCGGTGTTGAAAGTGAAAGACGGCGATTTGGTTTGGGGAGAATACGCCCAGGGCGCATCTGGCAGTATAGTCCAAGCAATCGCGGAGGTTGATGGATCGCCATCCCAGATCACGGGGATCGAGGTTTTTTCTGACTATACGTCAGCGATTGTAACTTGGAATACGAGTGAGGCCACGGACGCATTGGTTCAGTATGGGGAATCAAAACTGCTTGGATTCGGTTCGTTCACGCCGCCGTTTGAGACTTCGCACTCGGTTACTTTGAACAACCTTCAACCCGACCATACTTATTACTTTCGCGTCGTTAGCCGTGATCAGGCAGGGAATGCAACCGTGGATGAGAATGATGGCAAACTATTCACCTTCCGTACGTTGGTTCCATTGAAACCACCCATCCTTCTCGATTTTGAGGCTGGGGCTCCGGGATGGACTGTGGAAATGCTGGAAGACCTCGGCGAAGCAGGTGACACAGAATGGTCCTTGGGTAGCCCTGCCAACGGTCTGTCGATTGGGGCTCATTCGGGAACGAAGGCATGGGGGAGTAACCTTTCAGATGAGGCGATCACTATGGTTTCAAGCGATCTGGTAAGCCCTGTCATTGATTTGGTGGGTGGAAATTCGGCAACCCTTAAGTTCTGGACGGCCTACGATTTTACCGCTGAGGCCACCATAGAATCCGCAGAGCTTTGGATTTTGACCAATAATGCACCCGCGCAAATCATTGCCGCGACGTATTACGACCTCGCACCCAAATGGCAAAAGGAGGAAATTGACCTCACTCCGTATGTTGGACAAATCATCCAACTGGTTTGGCATTACTTATTGATTGATATCAGCGACGAGGTTAACCCGCATCCCGGATGGCTTGTGGATGATATTTCAATTGAGGTTAAAAATGTTTTTCGAGGGAAAATAAACGTCACCAATAATCTTTCCCAAGCTACCTTTGTTCTAGAAGGTCCGGAGATAACAAGTGGCGAAGGACAGGCTTGGACCTCTTCCAAGCTCCTTGCTGGAACTTATGTGGCCCATTGGGGTCCGGTTCCTTACTACATCACACCTCCTCGCCAGACCCATGTCCTTACCACCAATACCCTTACGGTCACGGGTGTTTACACTTTTCCGGACTCCAACCACAATTCCATCTCCGACCTCTGGGAACTGGAACATTTCGACGCGGTATCCAATGATCGTTCGATTCAAACGGATTCTGACGCTGATGGTCAGAGTGACTATGCGGAGTTTATTGCAGGAACCGATCCAAGTATCTCGGATTCGAAACTTAAGCTCGGTCTGCCAGAAATGCTGGACGGAGGTCGATTACAATTTGAGTGGGATGCGGTTCTAGGCAGACTTTATCGGCTCAGGTCATCCACTGACCTCAAGAATTGGAACAACCTGCCTTGGGTGAGGGCTGATTCCGAGTCAGGTTCTGCGATCGTCCCAAACGTGGCTGGAGTGCCTACTCAATGGTTCCAGATCGAGGTTCAACCTTGAGCCATTGAGTGGCCAGTTTCCTCGAGTTCGAGGAAACCGGCTCCCACAAAATGACGGCTTCTTTGGGTTACTTCAAAACCTCCGCGAGGAGATCGTTCAAACGCGCCAACATGATCCTTGGATCTTCCATCACTCCTGCGGCTACTTTGGCATTATCGAGCAGTTGTTCCGCAACTTTGGTGGCAAGCGGGCCATTCGAATTCCGGATGGTGTTCAATCGGACAATGACGGAGTGGCTCCTATTGATTTCGAGATCATGTTTGAACTCAGTATCTTCAGGAATATCCTGCTTCATCCGTTTCAGCATTTGCCGCATGCTTGCTGTGAGCATCTTGTCTTTATCAACAACCACGACAGGACTGCCTACTAATCGTTCTGAAGCCCTGACCTCTCCCACGCGATCACCGAGGGATTCTTTGAGCCATGCAGCCAGTTCTTTCGCTTCGTCTTGGGAGAGTTCTCCGTCTGTTTTTTGTGGATTCTCGACCGTGAGGTCAGCCTTCTCGGCGGGTTGAAGAGTTTTTCCCTCGAAGGTCCGCAAATGCTCCATGACGAATTCGTCCCAAGGATCGCTCAGGAATAGAACTTCGTATTTACGGGCTACAAAGACCTCATAGTAGGGACTGCTCTCAGCGGAAGCACGAGAGGGCGCCAATAAGAAATAGATATCTTTCTGCTCGGAAGGCATCCGTTTGATGTAATCAGCCAGAGAGGTCTGTTCATCCTTCGGTTGCGTGGAACTCTCGAATCGGAGGAGTTTTCCTAGAGCATCCCGATGAGTATAATCGGTGACGATCCCTTCTTTCAGAAACCGTGAATATTCCTTGTAGAACTTGGTGTAATCCTCTGGATGCTTCTCTGATTGATCATCCAAGAATTTAATGAACCGGGTGGTCAACACCTTGTTCAGCTTCTGCATCAAGGTCGTGTCTTGCATGTTTTCACGCGAGATGTTGAGAGGCAGATCTTCGCTATCCACAGCACCTTTGAGGAACCTTAGCCATTCTGGGAACAGGGCCTTTGCTTTGGGCGCGATGAGAACCCGGCGACAATAAAGGTTCACCTCCGACTCGGAGCGAGCCATCCCCATCACTTCCATATTTTTTCCGGGAACATAGAGGAGGGCTTGGATGGAGAGCGGGGCATCCGCAGAAAAGTGCAATCGGAATAATGGCTTCTCCTTGTCATGGCCGATGTAGGAGTAGAACTCATCATATTCTTCCTCCTTGATCTCGTTCTTGTTCCGGCTCCAGATGGCCTGCTTGGTATTAATCAACGTTGCGTTGAGTTCGATAGGGAAGGAGATGAAACTCGAATAACGTTTGATGACCTCCT
Source organism: Verrucomicrobiales bacterium (assembly GCA_005793025.1). Taxonomy (GTDB): domain Bacteria; phylum Verrucomicrobiota; class Verrucomicrobiia; order Limisphaerales; family SXQI01; genus SXQI01. The sequence goes on along the minus strand of SXQI01000183.1, from coordinate 4,978 downwards.
CTACCCGCCACGATTCATTGAATTCGTGAGAATCTTCCTTCAGATGGAGGGTGATTTTTGTGCCTCTGGCGGCACCTTCTATTTCCTCGATTTCGTAACCTCCCGAGCCGTCAGATGTCCAACGCCAACCTTTTTCCTCGGGTAGATAAGAACGGGAGTCCACAGAAACTTTGCTGGCGACCATGAAAGCAGAGTAGAAGCCGACGCCGAATTGACCAATGAGGCTAACGTCGGGTTTTTGTTCGGTCGCTAGTCGTTGCAAAAAGGCTTTGGAACCGGAATGAGCGATTGTTCCTAGGTTTTCCACAAGTTCCGAGTGAGTCATCCCGACGCCGCTATCAGAAATGACGAGACGGTGTTCTTTTTCGTCCGTTTCAATGCTGATTTTGAGGGGGCTTTCCGATTCAAAAACGGGATGTCCTGCAGACTGGGTGAAGCGGAGTTTCTCGAGTGCGTCCGCAGCATTCGAAACTAATTCCCGGATGAAAATCTCCTTATCAGTATAAAGGGAATGAATGACAATGTTCAGCAGTTGCTGAATTTCCGCTTGGAAAACATGTTTTTCGGCCATAATTCAAAAATTGAGCACCGATTGTTGGCACAAAATCACCTCTGTCAAGCGAAGGACGGGCTGTAGAAGGAAATAAATGCTCAAAAAGCCCTTGAGAAGCAGGGTTTGGGACATTGCAGCATTGTTCGTGCCGTTTTAATCTTGAGATTGGCAGTTTGCCGGTTATGGTTGCATCGGATGGCTCACGGAATGCATTTATCCCAACGCATGGCGTTGTCGCAGGCGCTGGCACCCCAGCTCCAGCAATCGCTCATCCTGCTCCAAGCCCCGACTCTCGAACTTAAGGGTTTAGTCGAACAGGAGTTGGCGATGAATCCTGTGCTTGAGGAAATCGCCTCTCCGGATGGGGTTGGGGATGAGAATACTCCGAGTAGTGATGCGGAGGAACCGACGGAATCCTCCGATTTGGCAGAACCCCCCGCAGACCTTCGGTTTGATCCTGCAACTGAGAACCCCCCCTCGGATCCTGTCGATGATTTTGAGGCTCAATTCGAGCGTTTGACTCAGATTGATCAGGAGTGGCGTGACAGTTTTTCACAAACGCTTGTTCCTCAACGGTTTGATGGTGAGGATGAAGAACGGCGGCAGCACTTATTTGACTCGTTGAGTGTTGCTGTGTCGTTCCAAGAAATGTTACTCGAGCAGGTTCGCACCGCTGATTTAACAGATGAACAGTGTAAGGTTGCCGAAATCATTATTGGTAATATCGATGATTACGGCCACTTGCAGAGTTCTGTGGATGAACTTGCGTTCTCCACGAATGTTGACGGGGTGAAGATCGAGGAGGTCCTCAAGGTGATTCAAGGGTTTCATCCGCCCGGGGTTGGGGCAAGGGATTTGCGAGAGTGCCTCATGTTGCAGTTGGAGCGCGCAAATAAAACCCATTCGATGGATTACCAGATCATCAAAAACTACATGGAAGCACTGGGGAAAAGGCGAGTGCCGGACATTGCTCTCCGCCTCGGAGCATCTGTGGAGGAAATTCAGGAAGCGATTGAACGAATCAGTCATCTGGAACCTCGCCCGGGCCGCGCGTTTCTGCCAAATAATCAGCAATATATTCTTCCGGAGGTTTTTGTGCAAAAGTTGGGTGAGGAATGGGTTGTGAGCACCAACAATGATCAAGTGCCACGTTTACGCATTAGTAATACTTACAAGGATTTAATGGCACAGGCCGAGAGTTCTGTTGAGGTTCGCGATTATATTCGAGAAAAGATTCGGTCGGGTAAGTTTTTGATCAAAAGTCTTCAACAACGCCAACAAACGATCCTGAATGTCGCCCGGGAGATTGTGAAACGACAGGTCGAATTCATGGAGAAAGGGATTTCGTTTCTTAAACCCATGACCATGGTTCAGATCGCGGCAGCGTTGGGTGTTCACGAGACGACGGTAAGCCGCGCAGTCTCGGGCAAATATATGCAGACTCCACGAGGCATCGTGGAAATGAAGTATTTTTTTACCTCCGGTATAAAGACATCCTCGGGAGTTGGAATGTCCAATACGAGCGTCAAAGATCTCATTGCGGAAATGATTAGGGACGAGGATTCGTCAACCCCATTGCCGGACGATTTGGTGGTGAAACGATTGGGGGAGAAGGGGATACAAATCGCTAGGCGAACAATCGCGAAATACCGATCAGAGCTGAACATTCTCCCGTCCCACCTGAGAAAGATTTACTAAAATCGACGAAATGCGAGAGTCTCACCCTGTCGGGGACTGGATTTTTTTCTGACCACTCATCAGGAAATCGAGGTAAAACTCCAACGTGGTTTTCAATTCCTTCCGAGCTACAATCGCGTCTATCAAACCGTGTTCAAGAAGGAACTCTGACGTTTGAAAGTCGGCTGGAAGCTCAGATTGGGTTGTATCCTTGATTACGCGCGCCCCAGCAAATCCAATCCTAGCCGCAGGTTCTGCTATAATTAAGTCCCCGACGGTCGCAAAGCTAGCCATCACGCCGGCGAACGTTGGATCCGTCAACACACTGATGAAAGGAAGACGCTGCTTAGCATGGTAAGCCAATGCGCCACAGGTCTTTGCCATCTGCATCAAGCTGAACATCCCTTCGTACATCCGAGCTCCTCCGCTGGTGGAAACAATGATGACAGGTAATTTCTTTTCGGTTCCGAGTTCGATCAGGCGCGTCAGTTTTTCGCCAACAACTGACCCCATCGACCCTCCTAGAAACGCGAAATCCATAGCTCCTAACCCCACACGATGGGCTCCTATTTTACCGAGTCCGGTTACTACAGCATCCTTTCGAACCCCTGACTTGAGGTCCCGAACAAGCTTGTCGGCGTAGGCCGGGAAACTCAGAGGATCACGACTGGTCATGTCAGCATCGATCTCAGTGAAAGAACAAGTTTCAACCAGAGAATTGATGCGCTCGCGTGCCCCGATCGGAAAGTGATGCTGACAATGAAGGCAAACCTTTAGGTTTTCATCGAGTTCTTTATCGTAAAGGAGGGTGCTGCATCGTGGGCATTTATTCCAAAGCCCCTCAGGAATCTCGCGTTTTCTGGATTTTGAAGGGCCTAGCCGTGGTTTTTTGACAAAGGCATTGTTCGAGGTGGTTGGCGGTGGCGTCAATGCCGGTTCGGTAGCCTCGGCTCCCAAGGTTTTCTTGGGGAACGTCGTCGTCGCGTTTCCGTCTTTTTGCTTAGTCACGTTGGGAGGTATTCTACTACCTTGCCTCGCTTCGAGCAACTGTCCAAACAACCACAGTTTGGATACCGTTTTTGATCAGGGGAATTGCGCATGCGTTCGCCGTGGCACCCGTGGTGAAAACATCGTCCACCAATATGACTCGGACTAAGGGGGTCTCGGGGAGTTGATTGAGATCAAACGCACCGTCCATATTCTCTTTTCGCGCCGTTCGATCGAGTTTGGTTTGGGATATAGTGGGTCTGGTCCGCCGCAGGACCTTGTTCAGGACCGGGACACCGAGGGCGCGACCCAAATGGCGCGCGAGACGTTCTGACTGATTAAACTCCCGACCTCGCTGGCGCGTTGAGAAAAGCGGCACTGGAATGATCGCATCCCATGAGGTTTCCGATAGGATCGGAAGAGCTGCGTCCAGCAAAAGTTGAGAGAGAAATGGTTCATACCAGAGGGCTCGTTGGTATTTATAGCAATGGATGGCTTCCATGACAGGACCTGCAAAGATACAGGCGGATCGGGCTGAGGTGTAGGCAATCTGTTGATCGGAACAATTACCGCAGCGAAAAGATTGGGTAATCTCTCCAAAGTAGTGTTGTCCACAGGTTTCGCAGAATGGGGGTTCTATGACTTTTACTTTCTTGCGACATTCTATCCCCACATAGCCTTCTGGTCGCGTGGCCCGCTCAGCGCGACAGATTTGACAAAGGTTTGGATAAAAAATTCCGGCGATGCTCTCCCAAAAACTAACCCAAAGGTTGGTTGATTTCTCTGGGAACATAGGACGCACACTCCGATCTCAGGAGCTCTTGGTAGGAGTTAAATCTTGGAACAGCGTGATTGGGGAAGTTTGGCGAGCCAAAGTTTTGCCGCCGATTTGAACTTCCTTCAACGAGGTTCCGTCCCATCGACGTAACCTGTAAAGTGTGGCGAAGGTAAAATCCGGTGCTGCTTGGCCTTGTCCGCCCACCAGCTCACTCCCACGGCGGACGTTATCCTGCATCCAAGCGGGAAGGAATAAATGGAATGGGTTGCGCATTACCTCTCCCACGTGGAAGGAGGTTCCGGTCACTAGGTCGGCGACATCTTCGTTGGATGATTCCACCATGAGATTGGGTTGTGCGTTCTGGCCCCAGTATTCGGTTTCGATTGCATAACATTGAAAACTTGGGCCGAGTTGATGCAACGCATCGATGAGCAACCAGTGGGTCCCGATATGAGAGCTGTTCCAGTCGTGTTCGTGCGGGAAAAAAATGACCGATGGTTTAGTTTCTTGCAGGATTTTGGCGACTACATCTACTGATTTCGACCAAAAAACAGGATCCGTGGCTCTCGTTTTAGCGTTCACGTTAATGAGTCCTGATGGAGAGGTCGCGATCAGGCCGTAGCCGAGGTAATCACAGGCTTGCTGGAGTTCCCCCCAGCGTGCTGCTTGGCGGGCTGGGTTGCTTCCTTGAGTCACCGCCACGTTACTTACCGAATAGCCGCCCTGCCTTAGGAGCCTGAGGGGTAGAGCACCAATGATGCATTCGTCATCGGGATGAGGCGAAAAAATTAGAGCGCGTGGCGCACCAGAGGTGACCGATGGATGAAGGGAAGGGGGTCGCTCTCCGAGGGGGAAACCTTTCCCCTCGCGGAGGAGGCGTTCAAAACCATTGACGAAGGAGAGAAAGGGGTTCATGGCGATTTTAATGGTTAACGAGGTGATTGGATCGATGGGAGGCTGGCGGCTGCGATTGCTTGGCCGTG
>SXQI01000182.1 GCA_005793025.1 Verrucomicrobiales bacterium | reverse complement strand
GGCGGAAAAACTGTCCGCATCGGCGGCACCTGCAAAGGCGCAGGGATGATCCAGCCCGGGATGAGCCCCACCGGCGCACGTCCGGCTTCTGGTTTACATGCAACTATGTTGGGTTTCATCACCACGGATGTGCGCATCGATCCGATGGTCTTGAAAAGTGCACTCAAAACTGCGGTGGCTCAGAGCTTCAATCGGATCACGGTGGATGGGGACATGAGTACAAACGACACGGTCCTCATTTTGGCGAATGGAGAGTCAAAGAATCCGAAGATAGGAGCCCGTTCCACCAAGGATCGCGAGGCTTTTCAAACTGCGCTCAACTTCGTTTCGTTGGAATTAGCGAAGATGATTGTGCGTGATGGGGAAGGGGCAAGTCACTTTGTAACGGTTCGTGTCAACGGAGCTAAGACCCCAGCCGATGCGGATGCGGCAGCGCGCGCCGTGGCCAATGGTGCACTTGTCAAAACGAGTTGGTTTGGGGGCGATCCTAATTGGGGACGAATTTTAGGAGCTTTGGGTGCTTCAAAAGCGGATCTGATCGAAGAAAAAATCGACGTGGGTTATTCCTTACCGGGAACAAAAAAAATCATTTACGCACTCAAAAAGGGGCAACCCACTCCCACGCCTTTCAAGGAGCTTTGTAATCTTGTGGCCAATCCAGAGTTTGAGCTCCACATCTTCCTCAACGTGGGAAAAGCAGAGGCTGTGATGTACACCTGCGATTTGACCGAAGAATACGTGGAGTTCAACAAAGGCGACGTCGGCGATCCTGCTTCCATGGGTGGCTAATTTCACACGCTTTCGTATGCAAGAATTCATCAGCAAAGCATCTACCCTTCTCGAAGCGTTGCCTTACATTCAACGGTTCAGTGGCCAGACTTTCGTGGTAAAATACGGAGGGAGCTTCATGGATTCAACGGATCCAGCCGTAAGGAATGGGGTTGCTCGCGACATTGTTTTTTTGGAAGCCGTCGAAATCAATCCCGTTGTGGTTCACGGCGGAGGTAAAGCGATTACAAGAGCCATGGCGAGTGCGGGTATATCCGCGAAATTCATCCAAGGCCAGCGCGTCACGGATGAGGCTACAGTGGAAGTCGTCGAACGAGTCCTCTCACGAGAGATTAATCCCGAAATCGTCGAGACCATTAATTCTTTGGGCGGCTGTGCTCGAGGCTTCGCGGGCAGCAACATTTTTAAGTGTCGTCAGCTGTATCTGGATGGAGCCGATGGTGAGAAAATAGACATCGGATACGTGGGGGAGGTAACGCAAGTGAATGTTGAACCTTTGTTGGCTTGCCTCAAAGCGGGAGCCACTCCTGTGATCAGCCCCACGGCACGGGGTGAAACGGATGGGAAGATTTACAATTGCAATGCCGACATCGCTGCCGCTCAAACCGCGATCGCTCTCCACGCTGCCCGACTCGTGTTCATGAGTGATGTGCCTGGGTTGATGCGCGATCCAAAAGACGCTTCAACGATCATTCCCAATTTAAGAGTTTCTGAAGTGCCAGCATTGAAAGCTGGCGGGATCGTCGATCATGGCATGATCCCAAAGATCGACAGCGCAGTAGCCGCTATCGAATCGGGTATCCACAAAGTTTCCCTAGTGGATGGTCGCGTTCCTCACGCAGTGTTGCTTGAGATCTTCACCGATGCTGGCCTCGGCACGGAGGTGGTGCCTTAACGAAGAGGGGGATTGGACATTTGTGAAAAACCCAACAACCCAATGTTGATCCCGATTCTGGCTTAGTTTTCCATGAACGAATTCCACCCAAATCTATCAACTCCAGTGCGAGGCGATTTTGCCTCAATCCAAGAGCGCCTCAACAACCACGTTGTCCCCTCTTATGGAAGATTTCCTCTAGCCCTCAGCCACGGTTCTGGCAGCTATGTATGGGATGTAAGTGGAAAGCGATATCTCGATTTAGGAGGAGGGATCGCTGTCACTTCCTTAGGGCACTCAAACCCCGAGATTACGGACGCGTTAATCGAGCAATCTCGCAAACTCATCCACATCTCGAATCTTTACTACACAGACCTCCAAGGCCAACTAGCGGAGCGGATCACGGGATTGATTGCACCGGGTAAAGTTTTTTTCTGCAATAGTGGTGCAGAGGCTAACGAAGGGCTCTACAAAGCCGTTCGGAAATTTGGCCACGAACAAGGTCGCTTCGAAATTATCACCGCCGAGAATTCCTTCCACGGTCGCACTCTCGGCGGTATTTCCGCAACAGGTCAAGACAAGGTGAAAAAAGGCTTTGAACCAATGGTTCCTGGGTTCAAACACGTCCCCTACAACGATTTGGAGGCCATGCGTGCTGCAATCTCACCCGCCACAGCGGCAATCCTTATCGAAGGAATCCAAGGTGAGACAGGGATCACCCCAGCCACACCTGCTTATCTGCTAGGCCTTCGAAAACTGTGTGACGAGCAGAACCTCCTGCTTCTCATTGATGGTGTTCAATGCGGCCATTTTCGAACGGGCCGTTTCCAAAGTTTTCAACGAATTCTCGAAGGAGTGGAAGGTGCGGAGTCGTTCTTGCCCGATGGGATCTCGATGGCTAAATCGTTAGGAGGAGGATTTCCAATGGGTGCATTTTGGTTCCGCTCCCCCCATGGTGATCTTCTTAGCGCGGGAACGCATGGTACGACGTTCGGCGGTAATCCACTCGGTTGCCGTGTCGCTCTGCAAATTCTAGATGTCATCCAGCGGGATCACCTTGCCCAGAATGCTCGTGAATTGGGAGCATGGATCAAGGATCAGTTGACCGCAACCGCGACGAAGTTTCCAACAATAATCAGAACGGTGAGAGGCTTTGGAATGATGATTGGTTTGGAACTTCAACCCAACATCCCCGCGTTCAATCACGATAACAAACCTGCTGCTATCCAGTTCATCAATCGGTTGCATGACCAAGGGGTTCTCACAATCCCATCAGGAACTCACATCGTCCGGTTACTTCCCGCTTTGAATCTTAATAAATCTGAGGCTGAAGAGGGCTTAAAAATCATTGAAGCGCTCGTCGCCGCCCTCGTCTAAAGAAACAATCTCTCGACACTTCCATGAGAAAATCAGTGAAACATTTGCTCGGCATCGAACAGCTCACAACCACCGAGATCGAAAACATCTTTCATCGTGCCTCGATCCTCAAAAGTGAGCGTGGGCAGCCGAATACCCTGCTCACTGGGCAGACATGGGCGTTGATTTTTTCGAAGTCATCAACTCGCACCCGCGTATCATTTGAAGTCGGGATACGCGAACTCGGGGGCAGTGTGATGTTTCTCAATTCGCAAGATATCCAATTGGGAAGGGGAGAACCTATCAAGGACACCGCTCGTGTCTTGGGCAGAATGATTCATGGAGCAGTCATCCGCACATTCGCACAGCAGGACGTTGTTGATTTCGCGAACTTCTCAGCGATTCCAACGATCAATGCACTAACAGACGACGAACATCCTTGCCAGATTCTCACCGATATTTTCACTTACCAGGAAAAGCGTGGATCAATCCGAGGCAAAGTAGTCACGTTCGTGGGTGATGCCGCGTGTAACGTGCCAGTATCGTGGATCTATGCTGCGGCAAAATTGGGTTTTGAACTGCGTCTTGCAGCCCCCAAAAACTACCAACCCGATCCAGCCATCATCAAACGTGCGGGTGGCAAAATCCATTGTACCGAAGATCTAGCCAGTGCCGTTCAAGGTTCGGATTTACTTTACACCGATGTCTGGATTTCCATGGGGAAGGAAGCTGAATCCGCTCAACGAATCAAGGAGCTCGCAGGATATCAGATTAACGAGACATACATCCAATTAGCTAAACCCGATGCGCTCGTGATGCACTGCCTCCCTGCCTATCGCGGAAAAGAGATTTCAGAAGAATCCTTTGAAGCCAACGCGCAAACCATTTTTGACCAAGCCGAGAATCGCCTACACGTCCAAAAAGGAATCATTTCCTGGCTGTTATCTTGAGTAAATACTCCCCTTTTCAACGGACTAAAAAATAAATTCAAAAAGAACTTGTTGGTGAGGAGGAAGAGAGTAATGTGTCCGTCCTTCGAGAGATTCTTGAGAGGCGGCGGTGAAAAAAGAATCGGAAAAAAGGTAAGAAAGATAGTTGACGGAGAAGAGGGTAGCGAGGTAGGGTTTGCGGGGTTGGGAGAAACTGAGGTGGTGGGGATGGCCG
>SXQI01000181.1 GCA_005793025.1 Verrucomicrobiales bacterium | reverse complement strand
TACATGTGCGTAATCAACGTCTGAATTTCTGGAGTGAATTTCTGAATCAGCGCACCTTTTTTGCGGAGCACCGGATTTCCATATTTTGTGATTGCGAGCACCATAGAGATCGATGACTGGGATGGGTTGTGGGGATCAGGCTTCAGGCCAGAGCCGCATCATGTGTGAGAGGTTATTGACGGTGGGCGAGTTGCCGGTACGGACATAGTAACCGCTGGTGGTGACGCCGGTTAAAATACAGGCTGCATTGGATAGACCCAGCAATTTGCCGAGGCAAAAGCCAGCATTAAAATGATCTCCCGCTCCGGTGGTGATGACGGGTTTTTTGATGGTAGGTCCTTTGATTGTATCGAGGCCTCTTTGAGTCATCGCCATGGCGTAAGAAACGGGATGAACCACCAAGGAATCAATTTGCAAGGACTCAAAAATCTGTCGCGTCAACACCGCCAAACCTGCGGCATCGTCCGTCGGTCGTTGGAAGCCCAGCACAGTGCCCACTTCCTCGGCCTCGTTTTCGTTGAGCCCAAGGATCACATTAAAATGTTTCTGGAATCGCCGGATCAGATCCATCGCGTGCCGGATATCTGCAGGGGGACGTTTCTGCGGATCGGCCAGATCAAAAAAGATCAATCGCCGAGGTCCATCCATCGTGGGGCAGCATTCCGTGAGCAACGATTCCCAGATCTCGCTCATGAACGGGATCATCGTCCAATTGACGAAGCCCACGAGGCTTGATTGCGAGAGGTGTCTGGGGAAAAATCCGGGTGCCAATCGGGTTTGCAGGTTCTTCCAATGGATCTCTGCCAGAGGAGTGTGTTTCCCGAGCATGAGCTTACCATCCATGAACTCGATCGCGTCGGTATGCCCTGGAGGCGCGATGGAATGCACCGTCGCACGGCGTGCGAAATCTTCGAATACCGGATGCAATGTGGGGTAGCCTAGGCCGCCGACATACGTCACCCGAAGGCCGAGTGTCGCCAAAGCATTTGCCATGATCGGGCCGTTCCCACCGAGTTTGGTCCGCACCGTGACCAATTCGAGGTTGGCACTTTTTCCTGCCGCCTCGACAATACGATGACCCATCGCGGCCAATGTGGGGATCGGAGTAAACGAATCCACCGAAGTGCGGACATCCACCGCGTGAATGATCTCATCCACAAAACCGTCCAGACCGACAAAGGCAGAAAGGCCCGATAAATGGGCCGCTTGAGATTCAAGAGCGAGTGCCGTGTGCTCGCGTAATTCAGGAGTGTTCATCAGAATAAAATGCATCCACCTTTTTTTAGGTGGACTCGACAATAATCAATCGGCTTGAACCCCTAGTAGGCCCAGCACACGATCCAGATCGTCATCGCTAAAAAATCGAATTTCCACAGCCCCCTTGCCCTTGCGGTAACGCACCGAGACTTTGGTCCCAAAATGTTCCTGCAACCGCGTCTGCAACGCTTTGACGTGGATATCCGGAGCACCCTTGGCCGATGCAGAAGTCTTTGCGGCAGTTCGCGAGGTCTGAAGCTCGGCCACGACCTCCTCGGTCTGACGCACACTCAGGTTTTCGCGGATCACCCTTCCCGCCAGCATGGCTTGAGCCTCCGCCGTGTCCAGACTCAAGATCACCTTAGCATGGCCTATCGAAAGCTCTCCCGCCCGCACTTGTTGCTGCACGCTTTGAGGGAGCTGCAACAAACGCAGCGCATTGGTCACCGAAGTTCGGCTTTTTCCAACCCTTGTCGCGATCTCCTCCTGCTTGAGACGGAACTGTTGGATCAACAATCCATACCCTGCCGCTTCCTCGATCGGGTTCAGGTTTTCGCGTTGAAGATTCTCAATCAAAGCCAATTCAAGCACCTTGCCATCATCCGCTGCACGAACCAGCACCGGAAGCTCCGAGAGCCCTACCAATTGAGCCGCACGCCATCGGCGTTCGCCCGCAATCAACTCATAATGGTCCCCTACCAAACGCACCAAAAGCGGCTGCAATACCCCCTGTGACCGAATCGATTCCGCCAATTCATGGAGCGAATCCACAGCAAAATCCCGCCGAGGCTGGAATGCGCACGGGCGAATCTTCGCCAACGGCACAACCTCCACCCGTTCGCGGAGATCCACCAACGCGGGGGCTTGTGGGGTGACTTGGGCGGAGGTTGATACAAGAGATTTCTCCAGCGACGAAATCCCCCCCATCAAAGCTCCCAAACCCCGTCCCAATGCAGATTTGGACATGAGCCTTGATTGTGGAACACCCCACAAGAAAGTCAATTCACCCTTTCACCCACCGAACGGGCTACGAAATAAACGAATTAACGAATAAAGTATGGCGAACCAAATCCGGAGAGATGTTTTTTGGCGAAGGGATTTGACGATCAAATCCGATGTCATTGGGAGGTGCTGGCACCCCTGCCGGGGTGCGGGAAATTGGGGCGTAAGATCCGGTGGTATCGCTCCGCTCAACCACCGGCTACAAGCTCAGGATGCCTCCGGCATCAGCACAAGCAGCAGACGCAAGCGGAGATGCCTCGGGCTTCGAATCAACCACCGGTGACAAGGTCGTGTGCCTCTGGCATTGCATCGCTATGTTAACGGCGTTTCTGCTCATGTGTACGGGCATTTCCGATGGTCGTCACGTTGGCCGCGTGCCCGCTTCACCCCAGAGTGGTGGTTGCCTGTAGCCGGTGGTTGAGCGGAGCGACACCACCGGTTCAACGACGTGAGAATTCCCCACCCTGAAGGGGTGGCGGCTTAGAGCATTAAAAAAAAACAAAAGCCTCACGTCCCAGCACCACTCCACAAGACTCCATCAACGGGTTCGATCACGCCGGTTAATGTCGGGTTTAAAAAGGACTTTATTCGTTAATTCGTTTATTTCGTAGCCCCACAACATCCTCCGGCGACGCCATCACGATTTGCGGAAAGGCACAAACGGGACTAATTTGGGGGCTCACACCGGAACAACGAGGTTTTTAAGCACCACCAAAGACAGGGATGACACCCGAGGAAGATAAAAAACTAGCCCAACAGGTCCTACGTAGCCTTCGACGGTTCGAGCGTCGAATGTGGTGGGATCGGTTCCGCGAGAAATACGAACCTTGGCTCCTCAAATGGGCTATGAGAGTGGCAGGAACTGCCTTCATGTTGCTGGCTTTTTGGAAATGGACGCCATCGATCCTAGGAGTGCCTCTGTTTATCATCGGTATCGCCATCGTGGGCGACACCCTGAGCAGTCGTTGGGATAGCGGCGGAACCTACGGTGGTTGGTGGGATAATAGTGACTCAGGCGACGGAGGAGGATGATGACCTCTAAACATCACGAAGTGATCACTAGAAAACACAACGCCGCACTAGCGGCGTGGATGATCCAGCTCAAGATTCTATAAGAATCTGAGAATAGGGGAGGATCCCTCTAGGAGGGTATTTCTAGAGGTTTTTTCAACTTAAGAAGGCGATCATGGAATGATCCACTGCCAACTACACCTCAAAGAAACATTAAATAGTGCTTAAAAGCAACAAAAAACATCCTTTAAGAGTAGAAAGTGTAGTTAACCATCGAAAACCCCTCTGGAGGGGTTACGAATTAAACGAATTAACGAATAAAGTCGTCGGGGCTTGGGGGAAGCCTAGGTTAAATGACTGAAAGGACTCAAGGGACCCAAGGGACAAAAGTGGGGGGTGCCGCAAAAGGCGGTCGATTGGGTCGATTGGGTCGCTTAGGTCCCTTGGCATGGTTCGCTGCAATTTCTAGGGGAGGACTTTTTCTAGGCAAGTGGCTAGGGCTTGGGCGGCGTCGGTGGCTTTCTTTTGGAACGCGAGGAGGTCGATGATGAGGCGGGGGGATTTGAGGAGGAGCCAGCTCATTTTCTTATAGTTCACGTGCTGGCGGTTGTTCATCAACAGGGTGAAATCGAGGGGGAGATCGTCATGGGCACTGTCGGAGATGGTGCGGATGGTGGCACCGGGGATGCCTAGATCGCGGCAGTGATCTCGGATGGTCTCGGATTCCATTTCGAGGATGTCCATGGCGATGTTCCGCCAGAGGCGCATTTTTTCGTCGGATGTGATGGCGACGCGGTTGGTGCAGAAAAAGGTGGCTCGTTTGGCTCCGGCATCGTGGAGTTTTGATTCTAATTGGGTTTCTAGGTCGGCATCGAAAACGACGTCGCTTTCTGAAAAAGTAGGGTTTAATCCGCCTGCAAATCCGCAGGTGACGACGAGGTCTGGACGGCGGGCAGCGCAACGTTCTTCGATGACGCGTGCGGCGTTGTTGCGGCCCATGCCGGTGTAGACGACTCGGTGGTTGGGTTTGGGTTTGAAGAATCTTCCTTCCTCGCGGACGGCAAAGCAGACGAGGACATCGAGCAGGGGAGGGGAAGGCTCTTGGGGGGAGGGAATCATGCGGGGTGGGAGCGTGGGTTAGCGAGGTTCGTGGATTGTCGTGAGTTGATCGATCAGGACTTTGTTCAAGGTTTGTTTCAAGCCGCTGGGCCATGCGATGGTGAGGCTCTGGACTTGGGTCGCGGAGCCGAGTCCGAAGGTGACGGGGAGTTCGGATTGGGAGAGGTAACCTCGGGTGGGCATGACTTGTTGGCTGAGGGTGCGGGTTCCCACCTTGGCGGTGATCCATGCACCGATGGCGTCGCGGTTGGATTTGGTGCCGATGAGTTTGATCTTCAGCCAATGGTTGTTTTTCGTCATGTCGTTACGGAATAGGCGGATAGGGCCGTTGAGTTGGGTGACGAGCACGTCGAGGTCGCCATCGGCATCGATGTCCGCGTAGGCCGATCCTCGGGCCGCCATGGGCTCAAGGAGGTCGGGGCCACACTCTGCGGGGGTCAATTGTTTGAATCCGCCGCCGGGTTTAACATGTTGTAGGTTCCAGAAGAGTTGAGCGGGTTGTCGGTAGTTCTGGGTGGGATTGATTTTTTTGATGTCGGGTTCGATATGTCCATTCACGGTCAGTAGGTCCAACCAACCGTCGAGATCCACATCAAAGAAAAACACTCCGAACGTCAAGAATTCGCGGCTCACGGCGCCGATGCCTTGGGTTTGGGCCTCGTCGGAGAAGAGGAGGCGATCGCGTTGGACGTAGAGGGCGGTCATTTCGTTGGCGTAGTTTCCGATGGATACCGCGAGGGAGTCATCGTTAAGGAATCGGCCAGAATCAATTCCCATGGCTCCACGAGTGCCACCGAAACTGTCGTAAGCTAAACCTGACATCGCACCCATTTCTTGGAATGTGCCGTTGTGTTCGTTATGAAAAACGAAATTCTGTACGGTATCGTTCGCCACGATCAGATCCAGCCAGCCATCGCCATCCAAATCCACCGGTGCGACGCCTAACGATTTGGCGAGCGGCAGGCCCGTGCCTGAATGCAGCAGATGGAGGCCGGCCTGTTTTGAGACATCGGTAAAAAAGCCTTCGCCCTCGTTCCGATAAAGGCCCGGGAAAGTGCCCGCAAAATGCCGAGGTGGCCCGTAGGCTCGACCAATTCCAGCCAACGAGTATTGGGCTGCCAAATCTAATTCCAACGTCCACTTGATGTAATGGCAGACAAACAAATCGAGGTCGCCGTCGTTATCGTAATCGAGGAAGGCACAACTCGTTCCCCAATCTCCGGAGTTCGGTTTGAACCCGGCTTCTTTGGTTGTCTCGATAAACTTTCCTTCCCCGAGGTTCTTGAACAAATGTTTGCCAACGAGTGTGGTGACAAAAAAATCGATGAATCCATCGTTATCATAATCCCCCACGGCCAGTCCCATCCCATAGCATTTCAAATGGATTCCAGAGGCCTCGGTGACATCCGCAAACTTGCCAACTCCGAGGTTGTGGAAAAGTCTGAGGCTGCTTGGGCTTGAGGACTCGGGCTTGCTCCAGGCCCAGGTATCCGAGTTCACCGCCAAGACATCGGGTCGGCCATCGGAGTCATAATCCAGAATCGCCACGCCGCTGCCCATGGTTTCCGGAAGCCATTTCAGACCAATGGCCGCGTTGGTGTGCGTAAAAAGCAATCCGGATTGGGTTGCGACCTCTTTGAAAGGGATGCGCGGGATGCCGTTGGCGAGCAGGGCACTGCTAGGATCGACCGGGGAAACGGACGCTTTTTGGAAATAAAAAAACATGGCCAGCGGGAGCAACGCCAAACAACCAAACACCAACATGAACACGAGGGAGATCGAGTTGGGTTGCCTCGGAGGCGGCTTGGCGGAAGGTTCCTGAAAGTCCGACTGGGTCATTTTTGGCTTTATATACTCGGAAAACATCGTTTAGGTAAGTCTAAACCACGGTTTTAGGCGAGAATGCCTCCCGCCGTGCATGTTGACCACACGATGCCGCTGCAATTGCTCGTACCCAAACTTTGGCAACGCTGGATGCTTTTTGTGGGCTTTTGGACGCTCACCGCAATTTCCTTCGCCGCGCAATTCTATTTCTCCACCCGTCACTCGGCACTGCCTGTGTCGTGGAGCCAAGCGTTACTTTCTTCGGCAGCAGATTGGTTCCTGTTCGCGTTGTTGAGTGTGCCGATCTTTCGCTTCGCGAGACGTTTCCGTTTTCACAAAGCCAACTGGGTGCAGATGCTGGTGATTCACTTCACCGTCAGCCTGTATTTTTCTCTCCTCTACATCGGCCTGAGGTCGGGGTTGGCGATCTTCCAATCGTGGATGATGGGCTCGCCCCTCTTGTTCATTGTGACGTTCCAAAAACTATTCATCAAAGCGTTCCATTTGAACCTGTGGATTTATTGGGTCGTGATCGCAGTCGCCCACGCGCTTGATTATTATCAACGATTTCATGAACGAGAACTCAAGACCTCGGAATTGGAAACCAACCTCGTCCGGGCACGGTTGCATGCCCTACAAATGCAGCTCAACCCGCATTTTCTCTTCAACACGTTGCACAGCATCTCTGCGTTGATTCATGTCGATATCGTTGCGGCGGATCGAATGATTTCGCAGTTGAGCCAATTGCTTCGCAGTGCACTCGACAGCAGCAATGAACAGGAAGTGCTTCTGCAACGGGAGGTAGATTTTCTCCGGCGTTACCTTGAAATCGAAGGCACGCGCTTCGGCGAACGGCTGCGGTTTGAATTCAAGATCGAGGAAGAAACCCTGCGCTGCTACGTCCCGAACCTGATCCTCCAACCTTTGGTGGAAAACGCCATCCGCCACGGCATCGAACCTCATGCGCGGCCCGGTCTGATCCAGATCTCAGGTCGCATCGAAGGATCGAATCTTCATCTCTCTGTTGCGGATAACGGCGACGGCCTCAAAACTCGAACCTCCACCAGCCCGGGCATCGGTATGGCCAATACGCGCCAACGACTGGAGCAACTCTACGGCCCACGCCACCGAATCGAACTCGAGTCCAGTCGTGAAAAAGGTTTAACGGTTCATCTCGTGATCCCGAAACATCTCGAACCCTCACTGAAACCCACTGCGCCCTCCCCATGAAATACCGTTGCCTCATTATCGATGACGAAGCACTGGCCCGCCAACGCTTGTTCTCGTTGCTCAAGGATCATGAACAAATCGAGGTCGTCGGTCAGTGCGCCGATGGGAAAACAGCCGTTGAAACCATCGAAGCACTCAAGCCAGACTTCGTGTTTCTCGATGTGCAAATGCCTGAGCTCGATGGCTTCGAAGTCGTGGAAACCCTCGGTACAGACTCCATGCCATTGGTTATTTTTGTCACGGCACACGATCAATTCGCCCTCAAAGCATTCGAAGTAAACGCCGTGGATTATTTGCTAAAACCCTTCGATCGAGAACGATTTGATCTCGCCTTAGGTCGAGTCATTGAGACCCTTCGCAGGCGCGATCCGGAAGCCTTGGAACGACGAATGACAAGCCTTCTAGCCGATCTTCAACCCCGTCCGCGTCCTCTCGATCGCTTGGTGATCAAGACCGATGGAAAAGTTAAATTCGTGCGCTTCGAAGAAATCGATTGGGCCGAGGCCAACGACAATTACGTCGCCATCCATGTCGGAAACGAATCCCACTTGATCCGCGAGACGATGGCTGCGCTAGAAAAAAAACTTCCCGCCACGCAGTTCCTCCGCGTTAGCCGATCCTCCATGATCAACGTCGAACGCATCCGAGAAATGCAACCGCTCTTTCACGGCGAGTATGTCATCCTCCTCAAATCAGGAGCTAAAGTTACTTTAAGCCGAAGCTATCGCGACCAGCTCCAACGGCTCATGGGAAAAACCCCTTAATCTCCTTCAAAACCCGGCTTTCATTCAGTGTTTTTAAACTTCATTTGGGTGCTCCGATTTGAATTGCAATCCGCACGCGAGAACGGTTTGATTTTTTTATCAAACTCCGGGGTTTGCCCCACGTTTCCGAGAGCCTAACCCGTTGATTTTCAGGCTCAAAAGGGTCTAAATCAAAAAAAACAAATTGAGCTTGTCACCACAACCGCTAGTGGTAGATTCGTTCACATCTACCACCGCATGGGGTTGAAACCAGTTAAACCCAATCGATTTCGACCTGTGCTGTGGGATGCAACCAACAAATTTTGTGTCGCCCGGCCAACCCCACACTGAGCGGCTCACCACGAACCAAACACCTGCCATGATTGATGCACGCGAACCTATCTCAGCCGCCAAGAGTTCAGCCGCTGGACGACGCCCGAAAACACCTGTGTCGAACTCCCGCCAAAAGGTAGGCTCGAACAAGAACCCCCAGCGACTCGCCGTGCGTCGAGTCTTTAGCACTGCCGGCCAAAAACCGTTCGATTCCGTCCAATGGGAACGTCGCACCGCAGAGATCACCGACGACAGCAACAAGGTGATTTTTAAGCAGGAAAACGTCGAAGTGCCCCAGTCATGGTCACAACTCGCCACGAAGGTTGTGGTCTCCAAATATTTTTATGGCGAACAAAACTCGCCCGAGCGCGAGACCTCGGTGCGCCAATTGATCCATCGGGTCTGCCGCACGATTGCGAATTGGGGAATTGCGGACGGTTATTTTTCCGCGAAAGACGGTGAAGTTTTTTACGAAGAGTTGGCGTGGCTTTGCGTGAACCAATACGGCGCGTTCAATTCACCCGTCTGGTTCAACGTGGGGTTGTATCACGAATATGGGGTAGGAAAAAACTCTGCCCAGGGCAACTGGTATTATAACCGCAAAAAAGGCGTGGCTGAACGTGCTCCGACGCAATACGAATACCCACAGGGCAGTGCATGCTTCATCCAATCCGTGGATGACAACATGGAGAGCATCATGCACCTCGCTTACAGTGAGGCGATGCTCTTCAAATATGGATCCGGCACCGGAACCGATCTCTCACCGATCCGATCCAGCAAAGAAAAGCTCAGCGGTGGCGGACGACCCAGTGGACCGATGTCCTTCTTAAAGGTCTACGATCAAGTGGCGAACGTCGTCAAATCTGGGGGCAAAACCCGTCGCGCCGCCAAGATGAACACCCTCAAGGATTGGCACGGAGATATTGAAGACTTCATCGATGCGAAGCAGCGCGAGGAGAAGAAAGCGTGGGCACTCATCGAACAAGGATACAACGGTTCTTATAACGGCGATGCTTATGGCAGCGTGATGTATCAAAATGAGAACCTTTCCGTCCGCGCCTCGGATGACTTCATGCAAGCCGCATTGGATAATCGGGAGTGGTGGACCCGAACCGTCGTCACGAACCAGCCTCTCGAAAAGAAGGACGCGAAGAGTTTACTTCTGAAGATTTCCGAAGGCACATGGACCTGTGGAGATCCGGGGATGCAGTATGATGGTGCGATTCAAAAGTGGCACACCTGCAAAGGAACGGATGCGATTCACTCCACCAATCCGTGCTCGGAATACGTTTTCCTCAACAACACCGCGTGCAATCTTGCGTCGTTGAACTTGATGAAGTTTAAGTGCGAGAACGGCACCTTTGATGTCGAACGCTATAAAGCAGCCATCCGGATTTATATTACCGCTCAAGAGATCGTCGTCGATAACGCAAGTTATCCAACCCAGATCATTGCGGAGAATTCCCACATCTTCCGCACCTTGGGATTGGGGTTTGCGAACCTTGGCTCGTTGATCATGAGCTACGGACTCTCGTATGACTCCGATGAAGGGCGCGCCTTGGCAGGGGCATTAAGCTCCGTTCTTACCGGACATTCCTACGAGCAATCGGCTGAAATGGCGAGGGTTCAAGGAGCGTTCAAAGGTTATCGCGACGCACGCTGTTCTGGGGTCGCCAAACCCGTCGCGAAAGATAACGTCGCCTCGATGCTAGGGGTGATTCGGCAACACCGCGACGCGGTCGAAGCGATCCAACCCAGCCAAGAATTTAACACCCTCAAGGATGAGGCGCGCGCTTGTTGGAATCGGGCGTTGGCATTGGGAACCAAACACGGCTATCGGAATGCGCAGGTCACGGTTCTCGCTCCGACAGGCACCATCGCCTTCCTGATGGATTGCGACACCACCGGGATCGAGCCGGATATCGCACTCGTGAAATACAAACTTCTCGCGGGCGGCGGGATGTTGAAAATTGTCAACCGCACCGTGCCAGAAGGATTGAGCCGACTAGGCTATTCCCCTGCAGCCTCGGCGGCTGTGATTGCTCACATCGAAAAATTCGACACGATCGAAGATGTCACTGATGGCGGACAAGTCCACAAAAGTGGGCTGAAGCCAGAGCATCTCCCTGTGTTCGATTGCGCTTTCAAAGCACACCTAGGTCAACGGAGCATCCATTACATGGCCCATCTGAAAATGATGGGAGCGGCACAACCGTTCATCAGCGGTGCGATCTCAAAAACCGTCAACCTACCCAACGAATGCAGTGTGGGCGACATCATGGATGCCTACACGCAGGCATGGAAGATGGGGTTGAAATGTGTGGCGATTTACCGGGATGGCTCGAAGCGTTCGCAGCCGCTGAACACCAAGCGGACCAATGAAGGGGGAAACGCCAAAAACGACCCCGGAGTTTCCGTGGATCAGCTCAAGAGTTTGGAAGCCGAGGTCGCTCGTTTGCGCGAAGAAGCCGGGAAACCTACCCGCCGCCGATTGCCCGAAACTCGCACAGCCATTACCCATAAATTCGATATCGCCGGCCACGAAGGGTATCTCACTGTGGGCGTGTTTGAGGATCATCAACCCGGTGAATTATTCATCACGATGGCAAAAGAAGGCTCCACTATTGGTGGTCTGATGGATGGGATCGGGACATTGACCAGCCTTGCATTGCAGTTTGGCGTGCCT
>SXQI01000180.1 GCA_005793025.1 Verrucomicrobiales bacterium | reverse complement strand
CTCGGGGCGTATCTCGCCTTAGGCTGATTCGGCATGCTGGCTGACATTCGGAATACAATTCCCCGCTCCGCAACAAGCCTGCCGCCGTTGAACGTGGTAGAAGCTTGGCGCGGAATCACGGGTCCCGTCGAACCGTTTCTGATCCGAGTTCAAAGGGGGTTATCTTCTCAAGTTGAAGAGTTCCACCCCGCCATCCGCGAATACGCGCACTACGCCTTGAGCAATCAAGGCAAACAAATCCGACCCACGTTACTCGCACTCAGTGGAGCGGTGTTCGGCCCCGCTTCCGATGCGTTGGTGGATGTTGCGGTGATGATCGAAATGGTCCACCTCGCGACATTGGTTCACGACGATGTGATGGACGAAGCTGAGGTGCGGCGATCCCGCCCGACCCTAGCGGCGAATTGGGGGAACCAGCGGTCTGTATTGGTTGGAGATTGCCTCTTCGCGCAAGCCCTCCGTCTTGCGTCCAATTTTTCAACAGCGGAAGTCTGCCGCGCCGTTGCCACCGCCACGAAGGCAGTTTGCACGGGAGAGATTATCCAAACGCACCAACGCCATAACTTCAACATCAACCTTGAAGAGTATTTACAGGCTCTGAGCATGAAGACAGGCGAATTGTTCGCTTTATCTTGTGAAATGGGCGCATTCCTTTCTGGTGCTTCCCCATCGGAACGGGCTTCGTTACGTGCCTTCGGGATGACCCTTGGAACGGCCTACCAGATTTATGATGATTGCTTAGATTTATTCGGGACGGAGTCGGTAGTCGGAAAATCGCTGGGCACCGATCTGGCGAGTGGAAAACCCACATTTCCGATTCTAGAAGCGTTGAAGTCCTTGAACCGAGCAGATCGTGAGCGGTTAATAAAGCGTTTGGAAAACTGGAACGGCGAGTTTTTTGAAGAAACAATTGAACTTTTGCATCGATCAGGTGTTCTAACCAATGCACGACGTTTGATTCGGGATCATCTGGATCGAGGCGTGACCTGCTTGGAGGGGTTGCCTCGCAATTCGGAAGCAGCGAATGCGTTGCGCGGGGTGTGTGAGTTTTTGGCCGATCAAACGGCCGCGTTGGGGTTTGAGTCCGTCTGGAAAGACAAGCTCTACGGCTGAGTAGATCAAATTGAAGGGAAGTTCGTTCGAGTATTATTTATGATACAGACTGCGATCGCCCGGGTTAAACCGCCCGAACACGAGGTAGTGCCAGAGACGGATTTGGCGTTGGTGAGTCGATCTCGAGAAGGAGATCTGCGGGCATACGACGAGTTGATCCGCCGTCACCAAGAGCGGATCTACGCGACTCTTTACCACATGACTTCCAATCATGAGGACGCTAACGATCTTGCTCAAGAGACCTTTATTAAGGCCTACAAAGCCATCAAATCATTCAAAGGGGACTCTAGTTTCTTCACGTGGCTATATCGAATTGGGGTGAACAAAACTCTGAATTTCCTGAAGCAGCGTAAAAGCCGCGTTCAAATGAGCCTGAATGATTTGGATTTTAATGCGGAACACGATCCGGATCTCGTAGCGTTGATTTGTGAAAAAACTCCAAGACGGGAAGCAAATCTAGCCGAACTCCAAGAAAAACTGAACGCAGGGATGCGGAAACTGTCAGAAACCCATCGGCTCGTGATAACTCTACACGATGTGCAGGGACTTTCTCACGAGGAAATCGGTAAAATCATGGATTGTAATACAGGAACCGTGCGGTCAAGGTTGTTTTATGCCCGTCAGGAGATGAAAAGTTATTTGGCTGAGTATTTAGAACAATGACAAACAGGCCCCCAGACGAATTTGATCGGTTACGGTCGCTCCTCTCTCTTAAGCGGCATGAACAACCACCTCCCGGCTATTTGGAACATTTGCCGGATCGAATTCTCGCGCGTTTGCAAAAGGACGAACTTCGTCGAGAATCAGGGTGGTGGCAGTGGTTTGTAGATTGTTTCGAAACTAAACCCGTGGTGGTTTGCACGTATGGGTTCGTCGTTTCGAGCCTTTTGATTGCGGGCTTCCGCGTATCACAAACGATGCAGGACGAATCCTTGGCTTCAACCAAGGATCAAACAGGGTGGCTAGCTGCTTCTCCCGACCCGCTCACCGTAGTTCCTAGCACTTTTTTACAATCTCATTTCGCGAACCCGGCAGGATTATACAATTATTCCAGCACTGAACCCGCGGTTCAAACGCACTATTCCACGATTCCGAATCGCTGGTCCTCCGGGCAGGTTCGACCTGAACGGGTTTCCTATTCTGAATAGCACCCCCCAAAAAAACTCAGCAGGGCTGTGGGGAGCGAAGTAACGACTGGATCTGAGAGTCGGAGATAGGGACAGTGGCCCCGTGAGTTGCTGCAACCAAAGCTCCCAGTGCGTTGCCGACACGGCATGACTGGAGCAGGGCTTCACCTCTTGAGTAAGAATCTAGGAACGCGGCGGTGAAAGCATCGCCAGAACCGCAGGTATCCATTACCTCCACCTCGAATCCAGGGACATAGAGAGCAGGCTGTTCCTGAGATACCGCGATCACTCCCTCGCCCCCTAACGTGATGAGACAAACTTCTAAACCAAATTCCTGTAATATCTGTTTGGAGAGCTGAAGGTTATTAACCATTGACCAATTAAGCAGTGTTCGGAGGTAGTGGGCTTCATCTGCATTGAGTTTAAGAATATCGGCGCATCTCAACGATTGGAGAATGGTGGATCGTTCGAAACAATCCTTCCGCAGGTTCAGATCAAGGACTCGAACGCCTTGATAATCAGCGAGCAACGAAACTAACGTCTCCCGACTAACCAAGCTCCGCTGTGAAAGCGTACCGAAACAAAAATAATCTGAACTGCGAACTTGGTTGATCGTTTCAGTGGTAAGCGGAATGTAGTCATAAGCGACCTCTGGTTGGATTTGAAAAACTGGGGTGCCATCGCTTTGCACACTGACTGTCGCGGTGCCGGTTGGATGCTGATCATCCAACCCAACCAAACCCAGATCGATGCCGTGCCTTTCGAGTTGGGTGAGGGCCTCCAAACCCAATTGATCTTGGCCGACTCGGCTCACTAGCGAGACCCGGTGACCAAGGGACTGTAACCGTGCTGCAAAATTCGCAGGGGCACCTCCGAGCACCCGTCCGGTCGGAAGGATGTCCCAGATGATCTCACCGAAAGCGACAATTCTCTTCGAGTTCACTCACCAAATTGTTGTGGAATAATCGATCCCCGCCAAGAGCATTCAAATCTCTCTGGAGTTTCCGGATCATCGTACTTGGTGCCGATGCAAACCCGCTTTAGAGTCTCGGAAACCACTCCTCCCAGAACTTTAATGTTATGATTAAAAAAACAGCACTCTGTTCCCGACGCAGTTTTGTGGGCCGCTGCGGGCTTGCTCTCGTTGCGCCGATGTACGCGAGTGGTGCAGTGCGAGATAAAAGCATCAAAGGCGAAGGATGGATCGGCTTCACAGAATACCGGACGAACCTAGAAGGTGGTCGACATCCAAATGTGGTCACAATGCGTGCGGCTATCGTGCGAGCGAATGGCAGGCAACATCAACGAATGGGGACGGAGTTCACTCAAAAACCAAACACGTGGACGCAATTCGCAGGGTGGTCACCTGATGGTGAACAAGCAATCTTAGGAAATGGTTGGGAAAGCCCGGAGAATGGAGCATGGGAAGAAGCGCAAAAAACGTTTCGGTTCAATGCGGAAGGCTGGTTGTATGATACACTTTTAGTGAATCTCCAAAGCGGGAAGGCAACCAACGTGACGGCGATTGATCGGGTGAGTTTTTATAACACTGGGGTATTTTTTTGGCCGAAACAACCCAATCGGCTGGGTTTTCAAGCACTGATCAACGGTGATTCCCACCCCTTCAGCATGGACCTCGATGGGAGAAACAAGGTTGATTTAACGGCAGGTTCGAAGGAGTTCGCGTATGGATTCAACGCCTCTCCTGATGGGACCCAAATCGCCTATCACAAAAGCTATCAGGTCTATATCGCTCGCGCGGACGGCTCCGACGCAAAGCGTGTCGAAACGGGAAAAGCATTCAATTTTGTGCCTCAGTGGTCGCCCGATGGAGAGTGGTTATTATTCGTCGCAGGGGAGCATTACAACTGTCATCCACACATCGTCAGACGCGACGGAACGGGACTACGAAAAGTCGCTGATCGACAGGGCTACCGAGGCGTAGTCTCCATTTTCGATGTGCCGGATTTCCATGGCGGAAGTAGTGACGTACCGCTGTGGTCTCCCGATGGGAAATGGGTTTATTACACTGCCATGATTGGTTCCAGCGTAGAATTAATGCGGGTTTCACTCGACGGTAATCCCGAACAACTAACGACCACTCCTCCAAACTCCTTCAACTATCATCCGCAGTTTTCTCCTGACGGGAAACGGGTCGTTTTTGGTTCGAATCGAACAGGATCAAGGCAACTTTTTGTGATGCAGTCTGACGGAGGCGAATGCTCACAGATCACTCGCCTAGAAAAGGGTTGGGGAGCGATGTGGCCTCACTGGCAGCCCGCGTTGAAACTAGGAAGGCAATAAACCGCACCAAAACCTCCCCGATCAGGCTGATCTGCAGAATCTGGTTTGTTACAACACAATCTGGCACTCGCCTTTTTTTGAATAATCCTGCAATGTTGCCATTCAAAGTATTACCCAGATATTGCATGAACACACTGACTTTTACGCGTTGCCTTTTGTTTGGATTGTTGGTCTGCGCAGTCACGACAATTCGTGCTCAGGACAAGCCGCTTTTTCCAGACAAAAAGTTGGAGGCTGCGGTTCGTAAACATGTTTTCGAAAAACGAGATAACGACCAACCCTTAACCGAAGCGGATGTCGCCAACCTGTCGACGATACAAGCTTCCGGTTATGGAATCTCCAATTTGGCAGGGTTGGAAAAATGCGTGGCGTTGGCTTCGTTGGATCTGGCGAGCAATAAAGTTAGCGATGTCTCGGCACTACAAGGAATGTCCCGTCTGCAATACCTCAACATCGCAGGCAATCAACTCGAATCGGTCGCTCCCTTGGGCAAAGTCATCGCGTTGCAATACATTGAGCTGAGCCGGAACCGAATCAAAGATCTCGCCCCGCTTGCTGTGCTAACCAATCTGGCATCTCTCTACCTCTCCAGTAATCAGGTTGTAGAGCTCAAACCTGTGTTACAGCTTCCTCGGTTAGCAACTCTTTATGCGGACCAGAATCAAGTGCAGTCGATCGCGGGGATCAACCACCTGCGCTCACTCTACAGTTTGTCACTCTCTGGAAACCAAGTATCGGATTTGGCTCCCCTTGTTGGACTCAGCAACATCTACAATCTTTTCATTGAGAATAATCAGGTCAAAGATTTGAAACCTCTCGTGGAGATGGCACAAGGGGATACGTCCCAACGATTCGCTCCGTTTTTGAACGTTTATCTCAAGGGGAACCCACTTTCTCCCAAGGCCAAGGGTGAACAACTCAAGGCATTGAAAAAAATCGGGACCCGCGTGCACCGTTAATTCACGACGTGGCCTTGGAGATCAAAATCCCGTCGGCCTTGGATCAGATACTCCGGGAAACACCTACACTTTCGGAGTCATTTCTCGTAGGGGGATGCGTGCGTGATGCCCTCCTCGGTCTTCCCTCGAAAGATATCGATATCGAGGTTTTTGGCCTGAGTTACGATGAACTCCTCAACACATTGAAAAAATGGGGGCGGACGGATCTGGTTGGAAGGTCGTTCGGAGTCGTCAAATTAACCGTCGAGAATGGCCACACTTATGATTTCACTATTCCCCGACGTGATTCGAAAGTTGGTGATGGACACAAAGGTTTTGCGATCGAGTTTGATCCCTCACTCACGCTTCAGGAAGCCGCTTCAAGACGCGATTTCACCATCAACTCGTTGATGTATGATCCCCGTCGCTGCGAGTTATTGGATTTTTTTGGAGGAGAGGCTGATCTGCACAATCGGATTCTTCGACACACCAGCCCTGCGTTTTCTGAAGACCCACTCCGGGTGCTGCGTGGAATGCAATTCGCAGGTCGATTCGATTTTGTCGGAGCACCGGAAACTTTGAGCCTTTGTCGGACGATGGTGGATAGCTACTCTGAACTCCCTTTGGAAAGGATCGAATGGGAGTGGGTCAAGTGGGCGGCTAAATCCACAAAGCCCTCACGCGGACTTCAATGGCTCCGGGATACAGGCTGGATGATTCATTATCCCGAACTCACCGCACTGACGAATACTCCCCAAGATGCAGAGTGGCATCCCGAGGGAGATGTCTTTACTCATACCAGCCATTGCTGCGATGCGTTGGCCTCGATGCGCGACTGGCAGGATGCACCGGAGAAGGATCGCGTTGCCTACATGTTGGCAATGTTGACTCATGATTTTGGAAAACCGACGACGACGGTTGAAGTCTGGCAAAAAGGTCGTCAGAGGATTACTTCTCCAGGCCATGAGTCTGCCGGAGTCAGATTGGCTGCAAGTTTTTTGGAACGCCTCCATATCCCTCAAGCGGTCCGCGATCGTGTGCTGCCGCTTGTCGCGAACCACATGGTCACTGGGGATCACTGGAGCGACAAGGCGGTCCGGCGATTAGCTCGTCGGCTCAACCCAGAAAACATCGATGGCCTCTGCCTCATCATGACTGCGGATGCTGCGGGGCGTCCACCGTTGCCTCCTCATCTGCCAAAAACGGTAGTCGAGCTCCGGCGAACGGCTCAAAAACTTGCAGTCCACCGAGGACCTCCCGAACCAATCCTTTTAGGAAGGCACTTGCTGGAGGATGGATGGACGCCAAGTCCTCAACTTGGCCGAGCACTTCAATTAGCGTATGAGGCTCAACTCGAAGGCGACTTTGACAACTTGGAGGGTGCAAAACAGTGGATCTCCCACCGCAAGATCCTGTAACGATTGGTCCGCACCTCACACAAAGATCGGATCAAAGACTCGTTGCCCAGAATGTTTACGAAGTAGGTTTACGAACTCTTTGAGACCGCGTTTTTCATCGACTCCTAACTCATAGTGAATGTGGTCACGCAGGTAATCGTGTCGAAACTCTAAATCGTAATCCGTCCGATTCTGGATAATTTCGTCGAGGTTTTCTAACCCCCTGCGAGCAGAATCCCTCAAGCACTGCCTGAGTGCGAGATGATCAGATCCTTCTCGCAACGCCCAAACGGCGTAAACAAAGGGTAAACTGGTAAGTGCAAACCAAGCAGCCCCCAAATCACAGAACACGTGTGGTGGGTTAGAACGGAAAAAATCGATGGCGGGATTCCCGATCAACAACACAGCATCAAACTCGGCTGCTGAGTGATAATTGGGCAATGGTTCGAACTTTGGGTTCAACCCCCTCTCCGCTAGTAAGACGCGAAGGAGGTTTACGCTTGTCAACGAAGCCGTGTCACACCAAATGGTCCCTGTCTCTTCGAGGGAGCGACGATGCGCGAGGAAAACACTCTTGATCGTTCCCCTCCCCGAAACCGCGATCCCATCGAGAATATGGTAACCGGGATTAAACAACACCTCCGTCACACTCACGAGTGCTGCATCGAGCCCTCCTTCTCGGAGTTTTGCCGCGAGTTGAGCAGGCGGCAGGAAATCGACATGCCCCTCCAAGCCGTAAGTCAAGGGTACGGCATTGAGATAGGGTACTGATCCTACGCGGCTAAGAAGAGCCTTAGACATCACGCCGTGGCAAGATTGTTTACCAGCAGACGAGATCCGCTGATTCCCGGTTCCATGGGAACCAAACAGTCCCCGCTCAACTCTCGAATGGGTTGATAAAAAGTGTCTCTTTGAACGGGCACACGCCCAGCCTCACGGATGGCACTTATCATATCAGCTTCGGTTTGCAACTGCGGAGACGATGCTCCAGCCATGTGGAAAATATGTTCTTCTATGATGGTTCCATGCAAATCGTCCGCACCATGACTCAAAGCAACCTGTGCCAATTTCATCCCTAACCCCACCCAGTAAGCCGTGATATGTTCGAAGTTATCAAGGTAGGCGCGACTGACCGCGATAGTTTTCAATGCGTCCACACCGGTTGGCTTGTGGGAAATGTCCAACTGGTTGTTTTCGGGCTGGTATGGCAATGGAACAAAGCCAACAAAACCACCTGTTTCGTCTTGGAGGTCTCGTAATTGACGAAGGTGATCCACCCGATCTTCCAACGCTTCAACATGACCGAAGAGCATGGTACATGTGCTGCGGTTACCCATTTTGTGCCAAATTCGGTGCACGTTCAGGTATTCCGCAGCCGATTCTTTGCCCTTCGCGATACGCGAACGCACCCCGGATTCGAAAATCTCTGCCCCTCCGCCAGTGAGTGAATTCAGACCTGCAGCTTGTAATCGGGTCAGTGTCTCTTCTATGGACAGTCGAGCCATCCAAGCCAAATGCAACACTTCAATCGCCGTGAAACACTTCAGTTGTAACCGTGGATCTAGAACCTTCAAGGCTCGGAGGAACTCTAGGTAGTATTCAAAAGGCAGATTTGGATGCAAACCACCCACGATATGCAGTTCCGTAATCCCCAAAGCTAGGGCTTCGCGGGCTTTCTGAACAATTTCATCCACGCTGAGTTGGAACCCATCAGAATCTCTTTTCTTTCGGCTAAAGGCACAGAATTGGCAACTCAGGATGCAGTAGTTGGAATAATTTATGTAACGATTGACGATGTAACTCGCACGGTTCCCCACTTTGCGTTCACGAGCAAAATCCCCCAATGCAGCCACGGCATGGAGATCGGTGGATTTCCACATTCGCAAAGCATCCCCCTCAGTGAGCCGTTCCCCAATAGCTAACTTGTCGTAAAGGTCGTGTAACTCGCTCTGTCGAAGGGCTACATGCATGTTAATTATGAATCACCAAGTCCAAGTGCGTCGTAGACCTGGAAAAAGAACCGAAACAACCGTTGAAATCAGAAAAACAATACTGATTAACGCGTTCAACCTGAAAAATGCGATGTTGATCCATTTCAAACTTCGGCGACTCGCGAGCCAGTGTTCGACAATAACGCTGCCAAGGATGATCACCAATCCAATTAAATAGGTAAGGCGAAACCCACACAATAACCCGAATAATGCGAGAACTGCCCATGAGGCGAGGTGAACTAGAAAAGCAAATTTCAGGGAATTGGCAACCCCCCATCGCACCACAAGCGAGTGTAACCCGTGTCGTCGATCGAACTCGTAATCTTGGGTTGCATAGATGATATCAAATCCAGTGAGCCAAAGTACCACGGCTAATGAGAGCACGACAGGTGGCAGTGCAAATGCCCCCTGCACAGCCAACCAAGCCCCCACAGGAGCTATACCCAATGCGATTCCTAGGTAAACATGGGTGAAATCCGTGAATCGTTTGGTCAACGAATAAAAACACACGATGAGCAAAGCGACGGGAGCGAGGATGAAACACAATCGATTGATGAAGAAGGTGGCTCCCAAGAATAAGACAGAACTTACAAAAAATAATGCCCACGCGTTCAACAATGATATCGTGCCAGCAGGGAGATGCCGTTGCGCGGTCCTGGGGTTCAATGCATCGAAGCGACGATCCATGATTCGATTGAAAGTCATGGCACTGGTGCGTGCAGTCACCATTGCACAAAGGATTAAAAGGAAAATGCGCCAACCCGGCCAACCTCCATGTTCACGAGCTGCGACAACCATTGCCGCAATAGCGAAGGGTAAGGCAAAAACCGTGTGGGAGATTTTAATAAAATCTCCCCACTTATTCGCGGTTGCAAAGAAACTCATACACCAAAACTCAATGCCCCACCCTGGGCTTGTTCAACAGTCATCCGGGAGGTCGACAACGCCGTCAAAGCCCGAGTGCTCTCTGGCGATACGCTTCGTCCGGCCTCGCTCCGATCCTTCGAATCTCCTCGGGTGGCATGAAAACAGGCCCTCCAAGGATCGCGGCACCAATAAAAATTTCGGCTGCTTTTGACGCCATCAAAAGACACGTTAAGACTGCGGCGGGGGTTGCGCCGAGCGCGATGATTCCATGATTTTGCAACAAAATCAATCGGGGTGCCTGAGCATGCTGTTGGATATGCGCTAGCGTGCGAAGCCGTATTTCCCGGGCGAGCGGCAATCCCGGATCAACATACGGCACTAGCACCGAAGCCGGGCCACAGCATACGACCTCATCTGGAAAAATCCGACCTTCGGCAAATTCTCGAGCGCGCGGAGAGCAAAGAATCTGGTTGGTTGTGGTAGGATGACAGTGGCCTACAAACTCAACACCTTCGAGTTCTAGCAACCACGCATGAAAAACAGCTTCGCAACTGGGTCGTTTCCCGAGACCTTTGACGCGGGAATTCATCAATCGGTTTTCGATGTCGGTATCCGAAAGTAAGCCTGCATCCAACATCGCCAGCAATTCTTGACTCTCACACACCGTTAAATCATCGGTGGTCAAAGTCCCAAGACATGCTCCGCTAGCTTTCACAGCCAATCGACCTCGTTCCGTCCGACACGAAGTGTTGCCCTCAGCGAGAATGGATAGTTTACGATCCTCCCGCCCAATTTCTCGCGAAAGTTGGACCAAGCTTGCCATTCGGGCCTGAACCGATTGTTCGTCTTTTTGCGAACTAATCATGCCAATTCGACGGCTCCACAGAGATGCACTTTAATTCCGAGCTCCGCCATCGCGGCCGCTTTGATCCGGCAGGCTCGATGAACCTGCTTCTCGGAGGGAACATAAACCACTTGGATATGATTGGATTTGTGTCGCGCCATCATCTGATCGCGCGTAATCCCTTTCAGCACGGCGTGCATAATAGGCCATTGGGGCGTTGTTTCCCTCCATCGGCGGGCCGTCTCGTTACTCGGAAGCTCCACCACTTCAGCCACTCCCAAATCACAATGAAGACTCCCATCCATCACGAAAACCCTACTCCAAACGATATGTCCTGGCTTCGAGACTCCTTTGACCGTGCCACCGCCGAGTCGAAAATACATCGCTGGTTGGCGTTCGCTTGTCGTTCCCTTATAGCCTCCCACGAAATGTGCGGGAGGAGCGGCTCCTGATATGAGAAAAACCCAGACATAATCGTCCACAGCACCACCACGAAAATGTTGCCCCCAGCGTAAATCGTGCAGTGTATTTTCAGGTGGAAAACCCAACTCACGCCACAACCGATAAGTCAGAAGCCCATCAAGACCCGCACACTCATCAACCTCGTTAAAATGAGGCAACGCCTCACCTTCAAACAACACATGATTGCTTGCCGACGAACGTACGGGTGGGCGATCCACATTATTCAGCAATCCTTCCACAAGATCACTGGCAGGTGTAAGGTCTTTCAATCCTTGCTGATACTGGATGCCGATCGTGGAACATCCAAATTCGTCAGCCAATCGCACAGCAGCGATATACATTTTGCATTGCTGAAGCAGTTGCTCTTCGGTCAGGTCAGTTTCAGCATTGGATCCCGTATTAAACGTCATCCCCTTTCGCCGCAACCATACCAAAACCTCAGCTGCCTCCGAATCACCGACCCTCTGCATTTCAGCAAATAGGGAAGATTGACTGAGCCTCTCCTTAAAGACACCCGTAGGATGAAGTAATTCGTCGGGGATTATCGCGTTAAACATCCCCATGCACCCTTCATCAAACACCCCCATGATCGCCTTTTGTTGGCGAATCTCCCTCGCGACCCTTTGGCCCTGCCGTTCATCCGCTGCTGGAATCTTCAGAAGCTCCAGATCTCGCACATGAGATTGGTCATGAGAAACAACTCCGTCCGTCAACCATTGACGTAAACCATTCTTAAACAATTTATCGGTAAACTTCTCACTCCATAACGTGCTATACCGGATCCCTGCCTTGGTCATGGAGCCGTTCAAATTCAGCATCCCAACCAACCCCGGCCACGTGCCGCTCCAGTTTGCAACTGTAAGAATTGGACCACGATGGGTGAATAACCCATGCAACAAATGGTGACTGTATTGCCATACCGCCTCAGCCACAATCAGTGGAGCTTCAGGATCGAGTTTGCGAAAAACCTCCATCCCCATTTTCTGGGAATCAATAAACCCGTGCTGCTTGGTTTTATCAAAAGCGTGCGCTCGAATGACTTGTCTCCCCTCTGTCTCGATCGCTTTGGTTAAAACGGCCTCCAAACGAGCCTGTTCCTGCCAACACTTCTGGTTGGCAGAAAGTCGTAAATCTCCGTTGGCCATTAAATAAACAGGCCCTTTGTGCGCAGTATTCATCGCTTAATCCTTTTGTTCCCTCAGTTTTTAACGTGCCGCAATCTGACACCAAAAAACAAAAAAGGCGCAAGTGAAACACTTGCGCCTTCCGAAAAATTACGAATTAGGATTGGCGACGGCGATAAGCCGCTAGACCCAACCCGACAAGGCCAGTGCCGAGGAGCGCGAAAGTTGTTGGCTCAGGCACCGCGGTGATTTGAGCAGCAAAATTGTCCTTCAGGCCGGCAGTATTCATCAACTGCCAGCTACCGGAGGTGTTTGCCCAGAAGTCATCGAAACTAGAACCCACGCTAGGTGCGTCATAAAAAAGCAACCCTGCTTTTTCGGAACCTTCAAGGCCTGAGAAGCTAACAGCCCAAGTAAAACTGTTCCCCACGGTTGTGGACAAATTCTCAGCTGTGACAGTGTGGAAACCAGAGCTTAAACCGAAGGCACCGCTATCATAGAGGAGGCTGCTTGGCAACCCATTGGCTCCGTCATTGGCATAAAACTTGAGAGCACCCTTTTCGTTTCCGCTGATGGCGAACGAGAGGTAATACTCAAATTTGAATTCAGTGATGACTCGGCTAGAACCTCCGAGCGTAACCTGATCGCCGATTGTCCCATTGCCGAGATCGGAGAAATTTCCGAGATAGCTGGATGAGTTGTCGTAAACGACCTCAGCCGCTGCTTGAGAACAAGCAACCAACCCTACGGCCGCCGTGAATAATCCAACCGATTTTTTAAATGCAGATGTCGTGTTCATTATTTTCTCCTTAATTCCCAATTGACCAAACTCCGTCGTTCAAAAACCCCGCTTCGTTCTAGATTGGTTCTACTTTCTCAAAAGAACATGTTAGTTGCAACATTTATTTTCCGAAAAACGAACATTTTTTGGAGCCGCATTTCCTTCCCCTAAAATGCCGAAGTCTCTAGCCTTTTTAAGCTTTTTTTGCAATGCGTCAGTGGAGGCGGGTGAGGGCAGGAATTCCGATTTGAAAAAAATCACAGTTTTTTTCATTTTATCTTTTATATTGTACGTATGCTGCTGCATATACGGTCCATATGACATCTATCTCCGACGCTTTTCCCAATT
>SXQI01000179.1 GCA_005793025.1 Verrucomicrobiales bacterium | reverse complement strand
TGTGCTTCGGGTCACATCCGCGCTCGATCCATCCGAATAACGAGCCATCACGACCAATTGTTGTTCGGCTCCAAAGTAAAGGCTGCGTTCCTCTGGATAAACTTGAACTTGAACTACGGTCGGATCATTGGTTTTCCCGTAAGGCATGCCCTGAGACATCCAACGCACCAGCAAACGATAATCAGGGGTGTCCAGATCCAATCGTTTCCCTCCACCATGAGGAAGCAATGCAGCCCCTTTCAACAGAAGCAGGCTCCGATCGGGAGCTGCAGGAAAGAGACGTCGTCCTCTCGCTTCGTTCACGAGGTATTCGTAATCTTCGGTTGGTTCGAAACCGAGCAAAGAGAGTCGAAAACCATTTTGACCGCCGGATTTTCCGTGACACCCTCCCCCATTACACCCCCCCTTGGTAAAGATCGGCACCACGTCGTTTGCAAAATTGACGGGTTGAGTGACCTTGGATTCTTGAACGTGAACCGCGATTTGAGCAGTCAGTCCAGACTCTCCTGTTGCAGTAATGGTTGATTGGCCATCCGCCAATCCAATCACGAGTCCGTTCGTCAAAACTTGGATAATCCCAGTGGGTTCAGTCTTATAGACCACGTTTCGGGTGAAATCCATTAACTGACCATTTGCCGTTGTTCCCGTAACCAAAATTTGTTGGCGAGCTTCCTGCCCCTTCAATTTCAGCCCCCCCTGTTTGGCGATATTGCCCGAGGTAAATTCGCCGCGTATTTCCAAAGCAGTTGGCTTTTCCAATACGGCTTGGGTTCGAATGGCAAAGCAGAGCAGCGCCACTGTGGTTAACCACCGAAAACCAACCGGATTCATTTGAGTGAAATACATGTCAGATCAGTTCTCGGATCGGTTCGTGGCCATCGACGAGAAACGTAGGTCTCCCGCTCAAATCGGTAACCGTTGTGGTGGCTAAATCAAGACCCATGTTGTGATACATCGTTGCAAAGACTTCCCCAAAATGAACCGGCCGTTCTGTGGCTTCTCCTCCTAACCGATCCGTTTTACCGATCACTTGGCCGGTCTTCATTCCACCGCATGCCAACAAAGCGCATGAAACTCGTGGCCAATGGTCGCGCCCTCCGTCCTTATTGATGATGGGGGTCCGACCGAACTCACCCCAGACCACGACGGTGACATCTTTGTCCAAACCGCGCTGGTGAAGGTCCGTGACCAAGGCGGAAACGCCTTGATCCAGCATCGGTAAATCTTCACGAGCAATCTTGAAATTGCTGCCATGATAATCCCAAAAACCAAACGCAACCGTAACGACACGCGCTCCAGCCTCCACCAACCGTCGGGCACTCAATAGTTGTTCCAAAATCCGAGGAGCTGCATCTCCTCGCACGCTTGGATCGCCCTTACCATACATTTCGATGACTTTTTTGTCCTCTTTCGACGTGTCCAAGGCCTCCAGAAGCTTGCTGGAGGTGAGCATTCCAAACGCTTGTTGGTTGAACGAATCCATGCCCTCCATCATTCCGCTGGAATCCACATCCCGGCGGAACTTGTCGAAACCACTCAATAAGGCTCGTCGATCGTTCAACCGTTCTAAGGTGACTCCATTCAAAACCATGTCGCTTCGACTGTCCCCTTCGGGGTGAAACGACCGATGCCCCACTCCCAAAAACCCCGGAGTCGCTGCGTTGTAGGGCTTATGCTTCATCGTCGGTTCAAGACCCACGAATGCTGGAATCGCCGGATCGGTTGGTCCTTGAACTTTAGAAATGACTGAACCAAAAGAGGGCCAACCTCCCGGAGGTTGGTTATTCTTTAAACGGCCCGTCATGCACTGGAAATCCGTGTGATCATCCGTCGCCCCAACAACCGAGCGAATGGGAACCAGTTTATCCATCATCGCAGCCATTCTGGGCAAATGTTCACAGATCTGGATGCCGGGGACGTTCGTCGAAATTGGGCGGAACTCTCCGCGGATTTCAGAAGGTGCATCCACCTTGATGTCGAACATGTCCTGATGGGGCGGGCCACCCGGAAGGTAAACCATGATGATCGCCTTATGCGAATGCTTGGTTCCGGAGGCCGCTTCAGCTCGAAGCAATTGAGGCAAAGCCAGCCCGCCAAGTCCAAGAGCTCCTACCTTGAGAAAATTCCTCCGCGAAACCCCGTCACAAAACCTGTGGTTGGCCCCGTAAATGGTCAACATAAGAGCGAGGATTAAACCAACTCTTTGATGGGCAAATAACCATCCGTGAGATACTGAGGCCGACCGGTCAAATCAGTCAGATGAGGCTGGGTTAAATCTAATCCAAGGTTGTGGTAAAGGGTTGCGAAGACCTCTCCGAACTGCAGGGGTCGATCGACGGCTTCACCACCTAACCGATCCGTCGAACCGATGACCTGACCCAATTTCATTCCGCCCCCTGCTACCATTGCGCAAGAAACACGGGGCCAATGGTCCCGTCCCCCGTCTTTGTTAATCGCCGGAGTTCTACCAAATTCTCCCCAAACCACCACGGAAACATCTTTCTCTAATCCACGCTGGTGGAGATCTTCAATCAACGCGGTCACACCCTGATCCAACAGCGGCAGATCCTGACGAAGCGCACCAAAATTATCGCCGTGATGATCCCAACGACTGAAAGCCAAAGTCACACATCTGGAACCCGCCTCGACAAGGCGACGCGCTACGAGGAAGTGTTCCATCAATTTGGGACCGCCATCATCCCGATTTTTAGCATCGCCTTTTCCGTAGGCATTACGGACTTTTTTGTCTTCCTTCTCGATATCTAGAGCCTCGAGCAAGCGACTGGACGTCAGCATGCTGAATGCTTGCTCGTTGAAGGAATCCATTCCCCCCATAATCCCACTCGCATCGACATCCCGACGGAAATTATCAAACCCTTGCAGCAACGCTTTTCGGTCTGCTAGTCGATCCAAGGTGACTCCGTTCAGCACCATGTCCGCACGCCCTGCCCCATCCGGTTTAAACGGTGCGTGGCCTACACCTAAAAATCCTGCGGTGCCAGCATCCGCCCAAGGCATATGCCCCATCTTTGGTGATAGGCCTACAAACGGCGGGATCGCCTTATTCACCTGACCTTGAACCTTCGAGAGCACGGAGCCAATGGACGGCCAACCGCCG
>SXQI01000178.1 GCA_005793025.1 Verrucomicrobiales bacterium | reverse complement strand
TGCGGAATCCGAATCGCCGTGGCCGGCGACCGTGCGTTGACGAAGGTTTGAATGCGTAGGATAGCGTGCGTCATGTTGCACAAGATTCGTCCAGCACTGGCCGTAAGCGTCCACTAGTCGGCACACAATGCCGAAGCCGGTGCGTTCGGGGTTTAAATTTTCACCATCGCGCGCGGTAGGACGGTTTGCGATCAACCCCTCGATGTCCCATTCATTGGCGTAAAGGAGGAATCGGACGAGGGATTGCTCGTCGTCCGGATCACCGCCTGCGTCGGTTTCGATAATGAGACGCAGCCGTTCTGCAGCAGACGCAGGAATGGTTTGTAGAATGAGGAGAAGTCCTGCGATTAGGAATATTTCCCAGCCTAGGCGTCCGATTCTGACGACTAACAAAATGGGGCTCACTCCGGAAAGAATGCTTCTAAAAAACTCAAATAGAAACCAAAAGCTTTTTAGGGAATTTCGACCATTGCTTTGATCACTCCTGATTTTGGATCCGTGTAAGTAGGAAACACGTCAGGTAGTTCATTGAATTGGGTTCGATGAGTAATCCACGGGCGAGTGTCTATGGATCCCTGCTCGATCAAACGGATGATGCGCGAGAAATCTTCGGATAACGCATTGCGACTCGCCAATAGTGTCAATTCCCGCCGATGCATGATGGGTGCGTGAGGAAAGATTACCTCTTGTTGTGTGATACCGACAAATACCAGACGCCCAGCAAAACCACAATAATTCAGCGCGTTTCCCATGCTTTTGTGGTTGCCTGTGGCATCCACGACCACTGCTGGAAATGCACCGTCGGAAGTGCAGGCACGAAGTCGATCTGCTTCGAGACCATCCTGAGTGAGCGCGACCGTGTGTTTAATTCCCATCGAATGACGGCAGAATTCTAGGCGGGAAGGATTGATATCCATCACGATGGTGTTTGCGCCGGCAAGTTTTGCAAATTCGATCACTGAGAGTCCGATCGGACCTGCACCGATAACCAGCACGCTCTGATTAGCTCTGAGATTGGCTCGATTGATGGCATGACAACCAATCGCGAGAGTTTCAACCAAGGCAAGTTGATCAAAGCTCAACTGTGTGGATCGATGCAGCTTTCTTGCTGGCACGAGGAATGTGGATCGCAACCCGCCGTCACAATGTACGCCGAGCGTTTGGTGATTCTCACAGCAGTTGGTGTGGCCGCGAACGCAGGAGGAACAATTTTGACAATTAATGTAGGGCTCTACCGCACAGCGATCTCCCTTTGCGACGTTTGTCACCCCCTGCCCCACTTGCAGAACCTCAACCCCCAACTCGTGACCGGGGATTCTTGGATAGCTGAAAAACGGCATTTTCCCGAGGAATCCACCGATATCCGTGCCACAAATCCCTACACGATGGACACGAACAAGAACCTCCCCCTGCTTGGGAAATGGAGAGTCGGGAATATCTATGATTCGGAAAGACTGAGGCTTTTCTAATTGGATGGCTTTCATGGATTCTGCTCAATACTCGAGAAACATCGGGAGCCGAAAGGATAGCTTAATTGTTTTTTGCTAATCCCTCTTGATGTCCTAAATTCTTCACAGGTTCAAAAATGGATTGAACCTCAGCTAATAGCGTTTCATCGATTTGCTCGGAAGCCCATCGCGCCCAGTTTCTGATATTCTGTGGATTGGCACTGCCAGCGATGGTGGTAGCAATACCTTCATAGGCTAGGCTGAATTGCAACGCGAGTTTGGCAATGTCGATCCCTCGAGCAGCGCAGAGTGCCGCAGCGGCGCGAGCAGCTTTTTTGACGTTCTCAGGTTCTTTCAACCACGGAGGTAACGGGGCATTCGTTAGGAGCCTCGCACTGAAAGGACCCGCATTCATGACACCTACGCCTTTTGCTTGGAGATACGGGACTGTTTCGTCAGCAAAACGAGTATTCTGGAGGGTGTATTGGTTGTAACTCAATACGCAATCGACGTCGGTCTGTTCAGTAATGAATTGGAAGATTTTTTGGGGATATCCGCTAAAACCAACAAATCTCACCTTACCCGCTTGCACCTGCTGACGGAGTGCTGGCAGCGTTTCGTCAACGATTTGCTGCATTTCAACAAATTCAATATCGTGGCACAGCATGATATCGACGTGATCCGTCCCGAGTCGATGGAGAGTGACATCGACACTTTCTTGAACACGTCGGGCTGAGAAATCAAAGTGCTGGAGATCATATCGTCCCAGTTTTGAGCACAACAAATACTGATCTCGAGGGACGTCTCTCAATGCTAGGCCCAATAGGACTTCACTCATCCCTCTGCCGTAAAAAGGAGAAGTGTCGATTAGATTCATCCCGTGATCCAATGCAACGCGAACAGAACTTATCGCATCCTCGAGTGTCACCTTCCGAAACTCCTGCCCTAGGGAAGAGGCCCCAAAACTAAGGATCGGCACATGAAGTCCGGTGCGGCCAAGAACTCTGGTTTTCATAGTCCGAGTTTCAAATCAGTTATCCGATAAAGAGAGGCCGAAGGTGACGTTGATACAGATTCTCGGTCACCTGTTGAGCAACGATTTCTTCGTTTTTCACGAGCAGGTTTGTAAACCGGGAACCCGTCTTCGCGGCTAATTTGAAAGCCACGTGTAAAAGCTGCCTAATGTTGGCGTTGAATTGCGGATTCTGTTGAATATGCCGGATTGCACTAGCGATTTGAGATCCATTCAATGCGGCAAAACGATCGCTAGAGGGGAGTTTCGATCGATCGATATCAATGACAGAAGCGTAAGGCGCACAAAGTTCCTCTGCATGTTCGAGGGCTTGGGCGTAAATCTCTTTAACAAATTTCGCACCTTCATCTCCAGACTCCGCAAGGCCGATCAACTCTTCTAACCAAGTAGTTCCAGCAGTCTTGATGTGAATGCCCGCGTGAGAGCGAACTAATGCGCGATGAATGACAGGGTAAAGAGAAAATTTATCGCTTCCACTGTGGACACTCAATTTAAGATTCCTAGGGAGATCATACGCATCCACCGCGTGGGCGATGACGGCGATATCATCATTAAATTCCTTTTCGAATTTTGAAATATCCCCAACGTAATCAACACCCTTATTGAATCGGCCTGTGAATTTAGGAGCGATCGTTTGGACACGGATTCCTTCGTCGCTGAGCATTGCGAGAATGATCAACAGTTCCGGAGGGGTTTGGGGGGAATCCGTTTCATCCATTGAGACTTCGGTAATGAACTTCGGTGTGGGACCTTTTTTGACTAGGATATGGCGGTAGATCCTCCCCGCCTCTTCGACGGCTAACAAATACTTCCCGACAATGGCGACTAAATCCCCTTCACTCAGAGGGAAGGGATGAGCGATTCCTTGGATTCGGATATCGCCAATCAATTCTGAATGTCTCTCGACAAAAGTTTCCACTTTCTCTGACGAAGCCGGTTTGCCGATAGATTCGGCGACATCAATGGTGAAAAAATCTGAGCACCCGATGAAACGATCGACCGTTTCGAGGCGAATGTGGTCGGCATCGACATGCCAATTATTACGCCAGCCCAACGCGGTGACGGCCTCCGAGGCGGAATGATGCACGCTCTCAGGGTTGGATCCGATCAGTGTATGTTCACGGTTGGATTTATTCCACACCGGCACCACATCCACGCCATCCAACGCGAGTTGTTGAAATGCCTTTAATTGAGCTTTTGCTTGGTGCGCGAACCGATCGCCAATGCCAAATGAAAAGCGTTCAAGCTCGAGCCTCTCTTTATGTTTCGCCATATTCAATAGGGGTTACCGAGAAGGAATTGATCTAGTAAATTAGGAAATGCGGCATCCCATCGTTAACAAAACGTTAGCCCAGAGAGCTTGATCCCCAGTCTGAACCGTCAGGATATGGTCGGGAGACTGGACCTGCTTGTAGAAATCCCACTTCGAGATCGGGACCAACTCAACATTCATATTCGCTTCCTTCAAAACCTGTCGAAATTCATTCCATACTGGAGGTTCGGTTGCCTGTGAATAATCATCATCAACCGGAATCCCCATTGTGTTGACGAGGTGGATGGGAACCGCGCTTAAGATCGCCCGCAAGACCTGTTTTACGGTGACGCAACCCGGAGAAAGATTTAAACAAACAACCTCCGCATTAGGTCCTTTTTTGGCGGAAGCAGGGTAGTTCCCATCAGCGATCAAAATCTGAGAATGATGACCTCCCCTGCCTAGGATTTCATTAATGCGGGGATGGATCAACTGATGGTTTAACATGGCCAAAGTTTGCGGAAGTAACGGGGGAATGCAAAAACTTTTTTCCAAAGATCGAGTTGCAAAAAATCTGATCCACAACCACTCTGGGCGGATGAACTCTTCGACTACCCCTTGGCACAGGTGTTGTGCCTTTTCTGTCCTCATTTTGATGAGTGTTTTCGTCTGGAAAGGGCAACCCACTTCCTTCGCCCAAAGTCCACTCGAATTGAGGGTCATGACGTTCAACCTGCGCTACGCGGGTCTCAAACCCCCAAACTCATGGACTGAACGCCGACCTGTCATGCGTGCTTGTATCACCGACTCGGCTCCGGACATTATCGGAACTCAGGAGGGGCTCTATCACCAGTTAAAGGATCTCGCGATGGATCAGCCGGATTACGAGTGGATCGGGCTCGGTCGGGACGGGGGAAGTCGGGGAGAATTCATGGCGATTTTCTATAAGAAAGCACTCTTTGAACCAATAGAGTTCGATCACTTTTGGTTATCTGACACCCCAAATGTGATTGGATCAACTCATTGGGGGAACAGCAATCGGCGGATGGTCACGTGGGTGAAGTTCAGGCAGCACTCGAATGGCACTCAGTTCATCGTGATGAACACCCATCTGGATCATGAAATAGTATTGGCCCGTGAAAAAGCGGCTAGTTTGATTCGAGAACGATCCGGGGAACTCGCGTCCCAAGGTTTGCCCATGATTTTACTTGGTGATTTCAACACCATTCCAGGTGCGGAAAAAACATACGAAACTCTCACTGAAGGCCGCTACTTCAACGATGCGTGGGAATACGCTAAGGTGCGAAAGAACGCGGGATTCAACACCTTCCACAATTTCAAAGGAAAAACTGAAGGAACGTTTCGCATTGATTGGATCTTAACCCGAGGGAACTGGGAATGCGACCAAGCGGAGACCGTGATTTATTCTCGCGATGGACAATTCCCTAGTGATCACCATCCAGTTATAGCAACCCTCAGGCTTGGCCCGTCGAAATAGTTACAACCGGATTCCTCCGGATGTCGGGTCACCGCATCTTCACTTGGCAGCTACCGACTCCGGGCCGGAAGTAATTGAACTGGACGTTTGGATGCAACCCTAAGAGAGACATTGGAACGGAAGTATCGACGATTCTTTTGGCGATCATCAGGCAAGTCAAACGCTGACCAAACGGATTGTCATGATTCCCCGCGTGCCAGATCGAAACTTTATCCGCTTTCCAAGTTTCCACTGGGCCGACACTCACAGCTTGAGTCGGGACTAGTGCAATATTCCCACCGCCGCTGGTCCGAGCGTTTTGCGCGATGGTGAGAGGGTGCAAATCCACTACACGGGTGGCCAGCTTTAAGTATTCCGCTGCAGTGGGTGGCGCGTTTTTGTGAATTCCTTTGCGACGAACAGGATCGTTAAAAGCCCAATGTTTCACGTCCCCTTGCCCACCTTGCATCACCGCACATCGGATTCCAGCGTCCCACGTCGCTCTAAAGGCTTTTGTTTCAGCCTTCGGAAAATGCAGGTTCCCATCGCCCATCCGCAACCGAGGATTGATGCGTTCGAAACAAAGTTTACGATCTGCTTTTTCGAAAGAAAGGGGATGACTAGCTGGGACTTCGCACCCATCGACCACCCATTCATCCATCCCCCAAAAATGGCCTTCTCGAACGTCTAATTGTAACGCGTTCACCATCCTCGCCACGAGGGGGAGTTGCTCGGTCGGCCCGATGGGACCGCAGATTCCTACGGGGTTGTCCGGAGTACTTTGTTTCCATGCTTCTAGATACTCCAACGCTTCGGCTAGATAGAAATCCTCCAAGGTATCATAAAAAACGACACGGAACCCGGGTCGAGAAAGGCGAGCCATGCTTTGGGGAGTTAACGCGGCCGCATCGCGCACGAGATCTGCATCAAGGGTCGTGTAATCCCACCATTCCGGAGCGATTGAAGAGGATTTTCTGGGTAATAGACTCATGATTATTCGTTCAGTTTCGATTGTCTCGGCCTCGATCCTTGGAAAATACAAATATCCTTGGGGTAATGTGGAGACACCTTGCACAGGTGCCTGCAGGCTGGCAAGTGGTAACGGAAAGTTGCGGAGGAATAAATGGAGCGGGTGACGGGAATCGAACCCGCGTGGCCAGTTTGGAAGA
The DNA here is from genome assembly GCA_005793025.1 of Verrucomicrobiales bacterium. Classification (GTDB taxonomy): domain Bacteria; phylum Verrucomicrobiota; class Verrucomicrobiia; order Limisphaerales; family SXQI01; genus SXQI01. Next base: position 3,561 of record SXQI01000178.1, on the reverse strand, counting down.
CTGGAACTCTACCATTGAGCTACACCCGCATTAACGGTGCAGATATTACCCTCCACACTTGCCTTGTCAATCGTGGTTTGGGTAGATTGCAGAGTAATTCGGGATGGGACTCAGGTTTAGGGTGAGTGTCTAGTCTGCCATGGAACCCAATGTGGTTTAGGGTGAGTTGGAAAATACATCGTGAAATCAATTTTACTGCAAAACGGGCGAGTAATCGACCCAAGCAGCGGGGTAGATCGCACCGCCGATCTTTTGATCCTCGATGGGAAGATCGTGGCGATTGGATCCGAGGCGACCGCCAAGGCCGGCACCACTATTATTCGCCGTGATGTCAGTGGGTTTGTCGTTTGCCCGGGATTAATCGATTCCCACGTCCACTTGCGAGAACCCGGTCAATCCGCAAAAGAAACGATCGCCATGGGGACTCGGGCAGCAGCGCGAGGGGGTTTTAGTTCGATCCTGTGCATGCCGAACACTTCTCCATCAATCGACAACGCGGGCACCGTCGCGTTGATCCATGAAAAGGCTTCTCGCGAAGGAGTGGTGAATGTCTATGTCACAGGAGCAATCACCAAGGGGATTGCAGGCGAGGAACTCGCCCAGATTGGTTCGTTAAAAAAAGCAGGAGTCGTCGCTATTACTGACGATGGGCATTGTGTTCAGAATAACGAACTGATGCGCCGCGCGCTCGAATATGCGCGTATGTTTGATCTCCCGGTATTAGATCACTGTCAGGATTACACCTTGGTGTCGGACGGGGTGATGCATGAGGGCTATTGGAGTGCGCTGTTGGGGCTTCGAGGATGGCCAGCGGCAGGGGAAGAAGCAATCGTCGCTCGGAATATTTTGTTGGCCGAGCTGACGGGTGCACAGGTGCATTGTCAGCACCTGAGTTCTGCGGGCAGCGTGCGAATGTTGCGAGAAGCCAAGGGTCGTGGCGTGCCAATTTCGGGAGAAGCTTGCCCGCACCACTTCACTTTAACTGATGCCACAATCGCAGGCAGTACGGAATTCTGGAACGTTGATGGAGAGTCATTGAGGCAACACTTTCCCAAGGATCATCCTTTGCCGACATGGCCACCGTTCGACACGAATTTTAAGATGAATCCACCGCTGCGATCAGCGTCAGACCGCGAGGCAATCATCGCAGGGCTTGCAGATGGGACGTTGGAGATCCTTGGGAGCGACCACGCACCGCATTGCGATTTCCAGAAGGCTGTCGAGTTTGATTACGCCCCGTTTGGGATTACTGGTTTAGAAAATGAATTAGCCCTCTGCCTCATGCAACTCTACCACTCGGGACGGATGACGTTACCCAAGATTGTTGAGAAGTTCACCACGGGACCTGCGAGATTGCTGCGTCTGGACAAAGGCACGCTTCGCGCCGGAAGTGATGGGGATGTGACTGTTTTTGATCCTGATGCAAAGTGGTTTTTCGAACGGAGCGAGACGCAGAGCAAGTCGTTTAATAATCCGTTTTATGGATGGCCAATGCGTGGAAAAGCGATACTGACGATAGTGAATGGTCGAACGGTTTTTGACTCCCAGTTGTCTTAATTATAGCGGCGAGAGTCGATTGAGGAAAGTTGTCGAATTGATGGTTAGGATATAGAGTGTCGGGAACTGTGAAATTAACTATGAAACAAATCTGGTCATTTTTGGTGGCAATCTGCCTCACCGCTTCGGCGGTTTTGGCTGAGGGTAAAGAATCCGGTTGGTTGACAGATCAAAAGGCGGCTCAGGAGCAGGCCAAAAAGGAGAAAAAGCTACTCTTGATTGATTTCACAGGGTCGGATTGGTGCAGTTGGTGCATCAAACTCCATAAGGAGGTATTTTCTCAAAAAGATTTCCTCGCTTACGCCAAGGAAAACCTAGTTTTGCTCGAAGTGGATTTCCCGCAAAACAAACCCCAAGACAAGGCTCTTAAAAAAGCCAATGAGGCTCTGCAGAAAAAATACAATATTGAGGGTTACCCTACGATCATCATTCTGGATGGTGAAGGGAAACAAGTCGGGAGCATGGGTTACCAACCTGGCGGTCCTGGCCCATTCATTGCGAAACTGAAGTCTTTCAAAAAAAGTTGAATTGTCCGGAGGACGAGAACCGGTGAGAGATTGATGGGGGGCGCGGTTGGATATCGACCGCGCTTTTTGGTAAACGCTTGACCGCACGACCCTTCGACCTAGCATCCCCGGCGGTCGGTGATCTATCATTAGAATGAACGCGATTTTAGCATTGGAGGATGGAAGCATATTCCGAGGAACGGGTTTCGGTGCGCAAACCGAGTCCTGTGGAGAAGTTTGTTTCAATACTTCCATGACGGGTTACCAAGAAATCCTCACCGACCCCTCCTACAAAGGTCAAATAGTCACGATGACTTACCCGCTCATCGGGAATTACGGAATCAATCACCAAGACATGGAATCTTGGAGAGCCCACGCCGCCGGGTTTGTAGTCCGGGAAGTTTCCCCGATCGTGAGCAATTGGCGAGCGGATCTATCCTTGCCCCAATATCTTGAACAGAGTGGGATCCCAGGAATTCAAGGCGTGGACACCCGCGCATTGACCAAGAAACTCCGGGTTCGCGGAGCAATGAAAGGTTTCATCTCGACGCAACCAATCTCGGATGCCGACGCGATCGCGCGAGCCTGTGGATGGGCTGGGCTGGAAGGGGTTGATTACGCCAAGGAAGTCACCCACAGTCAGCCGTTTCTATGGGATGAGAAGGATACACAGAGCGCAGAATTCGACCTAGTGCGAGGTAAGAATGTCGCGGATGCCCGTAACGTCCGCCTCCCGCTTCGACCTGCGGACATCCCCATCGTCGCATTCGATTTTGGGATGAAATATAACATCCTTCGACGCCTCCGACAGCAGGGGTTTGCGGTGCAGGTTCTTCCTGCCACTGCCACGGCAAAGGAAGCCTTGGCTTATAAACCTGCAGGTATTTTTCTGTCCAATGGACCGGGTGATCCTTCCGCTTTAGGTTACGCCGTCCGCACTGTTCAAGAACTTACACAGACCGGCATTCCCATTTTTGGTATCTGCTTAGGACACCAAATCTTGGGCCAAGCACTTGGGGGCAAAACCTTCAAACTGAAATTTGGTCATCGAGGTGGGAATCAACCGGTGAAGGATCTGGAAACCGGGAAGGTTGAGATCACTGCTCAAAACCACGGTTTCGCGGTGGATCCCCAATCGCTACCGAGCGAAGTGGCTGTGAACCGCATTAATTTGAACGACCAAACCGTCGAAGGCTTACGACACAAAACGAAACCAATTTTTTGTGTGCAATACCATCCGGAGGCGTCTCCCGGCCCTCACGATTCCACTCCTTTGTTTGACGAATTTCGCACCATGGTTGAGAGGAATTAGGCTAGAGTTCTCCTTTGAATAACCTCTTCACCAATTCGCAGACTTCTGGTAGCGTAAAGAATATTGTGTAAAAGGTTAAAGCGGGCGTGAACTCCAGTGGGTGTTCATTCGATTAAAAACGCTGAAAAGGATTCTTTCACAGGACTGACGGGTCGTAAAGCTGCACATGGTTCTGATGCGTCTCCT
>SXQI01000177.1 GCA_005793025.1 Verrucomicrobiales bacterium | reverse complement strand
GGAACACAACCGGGGCCGGTTGGAGATCCGAATGTTGGACTGCATCGAAGTCTGTCCTAAACAAGCGGGTTTTCCAGGAGCCCGATTGGCCGCCCGATTAGAGACCCGGGTGAAGCGCAATGGAAAGTGGAGCCGCGAGGTTGTGTATCTTTTGAGCAGTTTGCCCCGTGATCAACTGCAAGCCCAACAGATGCTCTCACTGAAGCGAGGGTATTGGGTGGTTGAAAGCCGATTGCACCACTGTTTGGACATAACCCTCCGCGAGGATCAAAGCCGGGTAAGAACACCCACTGCGGCACGAGCCTTGGGAACGATCCGAAGGGTGATCGTCAGCTTCGCAAATGCAGCGGTCGATAAGGCACGCTGCAGAAATCCCAAAACCAAGTGCAACACCGGCAGTTTCCAAAAAAGCTTCCGATCAGCAAGAGGCGGTCGCGAACGACTTCGTGCGCTAATTTTCTCTAAATCCCCTAATGTCTTGGCTTTATGAATCTGGAAAGACGCGTCCTTGTTTGCCTCCTTGCGAACCCAAATGTTCTTGATATTTTTGCCATGTCCTCGAAAATGACGCCGGATTTGATTTAACTTATGGCCGATCTTGCAAACAGATATCCTGAGAACGTTTCAGGGATTTTTTACGTCGATAATCAGTGTATCGATTGCGATCTCTGTCGGGAGACTGCCCCCGCTAATTTCACACGGAATGAGGACGGAGGTTACTCGTTCGTCTACAAACAACCAACGACCCCGGAAGAAGAAACCCTCTGCAAAGAGGCCAAGGAAGGCTGCCCTGTGGAGGCCATCGGCGATAACCCGGCTTGATCCTCGGGATTCTAAGCCGTTAGTTCCTGTTTAGTTTCTATCGGATTTCAATGGTTTGATTGGCGATTTACGCATTGCCAACCCACCAAACCGTCCCAAACTAGGACGAATGATCGCAGCAATCATTGTCGCGGCAGGTCGTGGGACCCGCATGGGTCCGGATGTGGATAAATTATTCCTCGAGGTTGCCGGCAAACCCATCGTCGTCCACGCTTGGGAACGCTTCGCCGGTCACCCAATGATCGACCACATTGTGCTGGTGATCAAAGACGGGCTTCAGAGCACATTTCGGGAGTTCCCCGAAAAGTATCACCCAATTCTAAAACAAAAACCCTATTCGATCGTCCTCGGTGGCTCCCAGCGGCAAGATTCCGTTTGGAATGGTCTGCAATCGTTGGGGACGGACGTGGAATTGGTAGCGATCCATGATGGTGCCCGACCCTGCACTAGTCCTCAGTTGATTACTCAAACACTCTCAGCTGCACGAGAAACAGGAGCCGCCGTCGCCGCCCAACGGGCCACGGACACTGTAAAGGAATCAAACGACGGCTCCACCATCACACACCACCTCGATAGATCTCGATTATGGACCGTTCAAACCCCTCAAGCCTTCCGAGTCGATGTCATCATTAAAGCCTTAGGATATGTGCGCGAGCAGAACCTCTCCGTAACCGACGACACAGCGGCATGCGCCTACATCCAACAACCTGTCCGCCTAATAGAATCCAGTGCCCCCAATCCCAAGGCCACAGCACCCTCCGACCTTCCGATCCTCGAAACGCTCCTAGCCAGACTTTAAGGAAGGGCGTCGGATTTCCGTGGGAACTTGCCAGTTTTAAACAGTGGCATAGAATAGGACCATGAATTCATGGCGAAAGATGAATTGGGGGATGCTAGCCTTGCTGGGTTTTCTGTTCGTTGGTTTCCCATTGTCGCGCGGAGAAGGTGGACGAGTTGTGGTGATTCCTGTTCGCGAAGACGTGGACTCCCCATTGGCTTACCTTATTCGGCGGGGGGTAAAGGAAGCCATGGCCATGAATGCCGAGTGTTTGGTGCTCGATATGGAGACCAACGGTGGACGTGTCGATGTAACGGAGGAGATCATCGAAATCCTCAACCAGTTCAAAGGTCGCACCATCACTTTCGTCAACCGGAAGGCATTTTCAGCAGGCGCATTCATCGCGGTCGCCACCTCCCAAATCTACATGGCGCCGCAGAGTGTTATCGGTGCCGCAGCACCCATGCTCATGGCCCCCGGCGGAGGAGTGGAAAAATTACCAGATTCTGTGGAAGCCAAAATGACCTCCGGAATCAGTGCCATGATCCGAGCTACAGCCGAAAAAAACGGCCACAACACCCATGTGATCGAGGCGATGATCGACCGAAATAAGGAGCTGATCATGGACGGGGTAACCATTAACGAAAAAGGACGTATTTTAACCCTGACGAATCTCGAAGCTGAGAAAAGTTACGGCAATCCAGTGAAACCGTTGCTTTCGTTAGGAACGGTTCCTAACCTCGACGGCTTACTTCAGCAGTTGGGGTTTAACGCGTCACAGGTGACTCGCATCAGCCAAACGGGAGCCGAAACCATCGGCAGTTGGTTAGCCAAAATCAGTCCATTCCTGCTCATCGCAGGGATCCTCGGGGTTTATCTCGAATTCAAAACTCCTGGGTTTGGGCTTCCTGGTATCGTCGGAATCTCCGCTTTCACACTGTATTTCCTCGGAGGTTACATTGCTGGCCTCTCGGGTTTGGAGTGGGTTATATTCTTCCTGCTCGGGCTCACGATGTTTGGAGTCGAAGTCTTTCTCTTTCCGGGAACGGTCATCCTCGCCGTTATCGGCGGTGCCCTCATGTTCGTTTCTTTGCTAATGGGTTGGGTGGATTACTACCCGGGAATGCCACGGATTCCTGATGCTGTGCAATTAAGGTTGCCCCTGTTCAACCTCGCCATTGGTTTGGCTTGCGCCGCTGCCTTTGGATGGTTGCTTAGTCGTTTTTTCGTGAAAACACGACTCTACGGACGGATGATTTCGACAGGACAAAGCGGTATCCTTTCGGTTTTGAAAAGTGAATCCAATCAGGCCACCGAAATTGGTTCCGAGGGGATTGCGATGACCGATCTCCGTCCTGGGGGACGAGCGCAATTTGGTGAACAACTGAAGGATGTCTCCACTCAAGGAGAACTGATCCAAAAAGGTTCACGAATCCGAGTTCTCCACCACACCAACGGTCGACCCGTAGTCGTCGAAGTGTAACGCGCATTCTGAAACCATCCAAATGATCCATCGAATTCTCGCACTCCTCGTGCTCACCGTTGCAACTGCTACGAGTTGGGCTGAGTTCAAAGCTGGGGCAATCGTAGTGGATATCACGCCAACGAAACTGCCCGTATTTGTGAACGGTAGTTTTCTCAACCGTTCCTTGGACAAAATAAACACCCGCATCAATGCTCGAGCCGTGGTGCTCGAAAACGGCAAAACTCAAATCGCAATCGTTGTAGTGGATAGCTGCATGATGAGCCGTCCATTTCTCGATGAGGTCAAGGCACTCGCATCAAAACAGACCGGCATAGATACGCAGCGAATTCTCATTTCTGCGACGCATTCGCACAGTGCGCCAGCTTCCATGGGCTGTCTTGGGGGTGAACCAGACCTTGCTTATGTGCCATTGTTGCGCGGAAAACTGGTCGAGGCCATTGCGTCTGCACAAGCAAACATCGAACCTGCTCGAATCGGTTTTGCAAAGGCCGATGCCTCTGAGTTTACAGCCTCTCGTCAATGGATCCTACGTTCAGATCGCATCGAGGCAGATCCGTTTGGAAATAAAACGGTCCAAGCCAACATGCATATTGGAGGAAACCGGGAAGCTGTTACGGGCGAAGCTGGTCCGGAGGATCCAGAACTTTCCTTGATCTCAATCCAATCCCGGACGGGACGACCCATCGCGGTAATCGCCAATTTTTCCATGCATTATTTCGGCGATAATGACATCAGCTCGGATTACTACGGATTGTTCTCCGATGGCCTGAAGGAGCGTATCTCTTCCGAGAAACCTCAAGGAAAACCGGCGTTCGTGGGAATGATGTCGCACGGTTGCAGCGGGGATATCTGGCGTGTGGACTACAGGATCCCTGAGGCGCAGCGTCCCAAACACACGATCGGCGAATATGCCAGCGGGCTGATCGACATCGCCATGAGGGCCTATGCAGGCATCCGATACGACGAGAACCCCACGATGGTCATGGCGGAGAAACGCATGACATTGAAGTATCGAGTGCCAAACACTCAACTCCTCGAATGGGGACGACGCATCGCGGCCGAGATGGGTGGACGCCCTCCTAAGAACCAAACGGAGGTCTACGCGCTCGAGCAGATCCATCTGCACGAACGCCAACAAACCGAAATTGTGTTACAGGCGTTGCGCATTGGTGAGATCGCCATTGCCACGACCCCAACCGAGACCTATGCCATCACTGGCTTGAAGGTAAAATCCGCCAGTCCATTCCCCCATACTATGGTCATCGAACTCGCCAACGGCGGCGATGGCTACATCCCGCCTCCAGAAATGCACGCATGGGGTGGTTACAATACGTGGCCGGCGCGTTCTGCTGGCCTCGAAATCCAAGCAGAGCCAAAGATAACTCAAGCATCAATTGCACTTCTGGAGGACATTAGCGGAGCACCCCGCAAAGAGTGGATGATCCCAACCGGGCCGTTGACCAAGACGATCCTAAACCTAAACCCTCGAGCCTACTGGCGATTAAATGAGTTCACCGGGCCAATCGCCGTCGATGCGACAGGTTACCATCACGATGCCACTTACACAGGCGGCGTTGCGTATTATCTCGACGGTCCGTTTTCTTCCAAGTTCTGTGCCAACGACGTCAATCGTGCTCCCCACTTTGTTGGTGGCCGTGTGCGCTCTTCGATCGCTGACCTAGGGAGAAACTATTCCGTTTCGCTTTGGATTTGGAACGGCATGCCCAATGATGGTCGCGATTTCAGCGGTTGGTTCTACTCGCGCGATCACGATCACGGTATCGGCCTCGATGGGGAACACCTCGGGATTGGAGGCAAATCTGGCAACACTGGCAAATTGGTGTTCCAAACGCGTCATGGCTCGGTAGCTGGTAAGTCAGAGGTCCCGCGTTGGACTTGGCAGCAAGTTCTCTTGGTGCGTGAAGGAGATTCCGTGCGTGTGTATCTGAACGGACTTCTTGAGATCGAAACCAACGCACGGCGTGGAAACTTAACCACGATGTTTTTCGGTGGTCGAACCGACAGCGATTTCAATTGGGAAGGCCGACTCGATGAAATCGCTGTTTTTAACCGCAGGTTGCAGAAGTCTGAGATCATTAAACTCGGAGCGCAATGACCATGGAAGCGTGGCAACTCAGACGTTTAGCCACACTCGTGGCACTCTGCGGAATAGCGCACTCGGTTTACGGGATTGATAGCCCACTCAGCCCTTCCAAGGCACTCGAAGTGTTTCAACACGATCCCGGTCTCCACGTGGAACTCGTCGCGGCGGAACCGCTCGTTTTCCAACCCTGTGCGCTGGCATGGGATGCGGAAGGCCGATTATTCGTCGTCGAGAATCGCGGCTATCCAAACGGTCCGGGGGCCCACAAACCTCCCGCTGGCGTGATCGCCCTTTTAGACGACACCGATGGGGATGGACGAATGGATCGTCGGACAATTTTCGCAGATGGTCTGACTTTTCCGAACGGCATCACCCGATGGAACGGCGGTCTAATTGTCACTTGTGCACCGGATATCCTGTTTTTAAAGGACACCAATGGGGACGGTCGAGCAGACGAAAAACGCGTGCTCCTAACAGGATTCAACACCACTGCCACCACCCAACTCCGCGTGAGCCATCCGACTTTCGGCCCGGACAGTTGGATCTATCTGACCAGTGGATTGACAGGCAGCAGTAAAATCACCTCGCCAGCACATCCCGAACGGTCAGCGGTTGAGATAGTCACAGATTCGAGGTTTAATCCGTTCTCATTGGAAATCGAACCCGTTGGAGGGCGCGGACAGTTCGGGCAAACATTCGATGACGCGGGCAATCGCTTCCATTGCATGAACCGCGTCCACATTCAGCACACGGTTATACCCCCACGATTGCTTGGCCGTAATCCGAACTTTGCATCAAGCGAAACGGTGCAGAACGTCCCTGAGGCCATGTTCACCGACCTCATCGGCGGTGCGAACCAAAACTTCGCCGCACGGCTCTATCCGATTAGCGAAAACATCACCACCGCAGACTCGCATCTCGGCGCGTTTACCGCAGCTTGTTCCGTTCACATTTACCGAGGTGATGGCCTAGGAACAGAGTATCGTGGAGACGCTTTCGTCTGTGACCCAACCGCCAACGTCGTCCATCGCGATCATCTCAGCCAAGTCGGACCGACCTTCGCATCGCGCATGGCGAATGAGGGACGCGAGTTCCTCGCCTCGCCAGATAACTGGTTTCGACCTGTATTCCTTGCCACGGGTCCCGAAGGTGCACTTTACCTCTGCGATATGTATCGCAAAACAATCGAGCACCCCGACTACCTTCCTGAGGAGGTTCGTAAACGGACTGATTTTCAGAGTGGGCACGATCTGGGGCGAATCTGGCGCGTAACAACCAACAAAAAACAAGTCCTGTTTCCTAAGTTTCGAAGCGTCTATTCAAGAGAGGAATTGATTCAACAACTTGGGAATCCGAACGGATGGCACCGCGACACCGCGCAACGACTGCTCGTAGAGCAGCGCGACCCCAAAACAGTGGCTTTGCTCGCGAACCTATTTGCGTTGGCAACACCCGATGAACTTAAACGCCGAGAAGAGATTTTGCTAACAAAAGGGTGGCACGGATTACCTCCAGACCTCGAACCAACCAATCGATTCGCCCGCCTTCACGGTCTTCGTACTTTGGCTATCCTCGCCTCAGAGGACATTGGGGATCCGGTTTCCAATCGTGCGCTTCTCGATCGGGTTCTGCGGGCATCGCTATTGTCTTCCGACCCGATTCTGCGCGAAAACGCTTGGCGAATCTTAAGCGAGAACGACCGAATGACACCTCGTTTTCCAGAAGGGTTGCTACCGGTTTTTGCGGCAGATTCCAATCCGCGTGCACGGTTTTGGTTCACATTGGCACCCCGTTGGGGATTGGATGTTTCGCAGGCGGAGGATCACCTTTCGATCCTTGCTCAACTCGCCCGAAGCGATGGCACGAATCGCTGGATGCGCAGCGCAATTCTTAGCGGGCTCGACCCTCGCGGGAACCACGCACTCCGGCTTGCGATTCATCTCGCACACTCGACCCAAGTTTCAGCACCGGTAGAGTTCTGGTTCGACTTAGGCACCGTCATCGGAGCTGAAACCGACACTTTGCCCACAATGCTCCCCAAGGATACAAACTCACTCCGGGGCTTCATTGCCGCATTTGATGGTATCTCAAGGTCGATCCGTTCGAGGGGGAAACCGGTGACCTTCCACAATGAATTGCTGACTCGTTTATCCGCAGGAGCTGTTCAGCTGGCTGCATCATCTGCTGAAACTGTCGCCACACGCAAATCAGCGATCGACTTTCTGGTGAACGCTGACTCGACACAGGCGACTGCTGCATTGCTCCCACTATTGACCGCTACAGAACCGGAGAAATTACAATCAGCAGCGATCCGTTCACTGCTCGCGTTGCCAACCGAAACTTCCGCGACCAACCTTCTCAATCCTAGTCGATGGAACTTGCTTTCACCGACCTCGCGCGATGTGGTGATCGCTTCGTTACTCGCCCAACCGCGCCATATCCGAACACTGTTGACGGCCATCGATCAGAAATGGCTCCCAGAAAATGTCCTGAGCCGCCGGCAACGTGATTCCCTTCGCAACCATGGCGAGTTGGCGATCCGTGAACGGGCTCAGCAATTACTTGCCCCTGCTGAGGCTGGGGATCGCATGGACATTTTCAAACGATCTCGGTCGGTGCTCGCACTCAAAGGAAACCCAGTGAACGGCCGCAAACCTTTCGCAGCGAATTGTGCTTCCTGCCATCGGCTTGATCGAGAGGGGCATAATGTAGGTCCTGACCTGTTTGGAATTCGCAATCAACCCAAGGAAAACATCCTTCTCCACATCGTGCATCCAAACTACGAATTCGTCGCCGGTTTCAACTCCTGCACCATTACCAGCAAGGATGGTCGCGAACTCACCGGTTTGATTACCAGCGAGTCGCCCTCCAGCGTGACCCTGCGTCAGCCTCAAGGAATCGAAGAAACTTTTCTTCGCTCCAGCATCGCGAAGCTGACCGTCAGTCCGATTTCATTGATGCCAGAAGGATTAGAATCGACGATGAGCCCACAAGAGCTTGCAGATCTCTTAGCGTGCTTAAAGGGGGAATAAAAAACGGACCCGAAGGTCCGTTTTAGATGAGAGTATTAAGATCCGACGATTTATTCGTAGATCATTTCATTCACGGTCTTACCTGCAGGAATGAACGGCAGCACATGCTCCGTGTAAGGCGTGATCACATCGAGCAGATAAGGTTCCTTGCTATCGAGCATCCGTTGCATCGCAGCTCGCAGATCTTTCTTAAACACCACCCGTTCGGCAGGGACGTTAAACCCTTTCGCAATGGCGATGTAATCAGGATAAATCTGCTTCATGTTCTCTGGATCACCCAGATAGGTATTGCCTCGATTCCCTTGATAAAACTTGTCCTCCCATTGAACAACCATCCCAAGATGTTGGTTATTCAGGATCAACGCTTTGGCTGCAATCTTCTCGATATGCGCCGTCGCCAATTCCTGAACGTTCATTAAAAACGAACCGTCCCCGTCGATATCGACCACTTCACGATTCGGGCAAGCCACTTTCGCGCCTAACGCTGCTGGATACCCGTAGCCCATGGCTCCGAGTCCCGCGCTCGTCAAGAATTGCCGAGGGAACTTGAAATCATAATGTTGCCCAGCCCACATCTGGTGCTGACCAACGCCGGTTGTGATGATCGCTTCGCCCTTCGTCAATTCATAGAGCAACGCGATGGCATACTGTGGCAGGATGACTTGGCTCGAATCGCCCGCCATAAAATCGGTCACGTGTTGAGAACGAAGCACTTCGTCCGTGACACGGTAGCGTAATGGAGCCTTCGCCTTCCAAGCAGCGATCTGGGTATGCCATGCCGTGAATTTTTTCTGAAGTGGCTTTGATTGGACCAACGAATTCAACCGCGCCAACGCATCTTTCACATCGCCAACAACGGGAAGATGAACCTTCCTGTTTTTGTGAATCTCGGAAGCATCGATATCCAGATGAACGATGGTTCCGTGCTCGCAGAATTTTTCGACCTTACCGGTGACCCGATCATCGAACCGAACCCCAAACGCCAAAAGTAAATCAGCACCTGCGATCCCTGCCTTGGGTTCTCCGTTCACTGCCCAGTTTCCATAGGCTGATCCATGCATCCCGAGCCATTTTAAGGAAAGCGGGTCTGATTCAGGAAATGCTCCACAACCCATGATTGTGGTCACGACAGGGATTTGTGTCGCATGAGCAAACGTGCGCAATTCCTCCGACGCATTGCCGCTGATGATCCCGCCGCCGACGTAAAGCACCGGTCGTTCAGCCTTTTGGATCAATCCAAGAATCTCGTTCAGGCTCAAATCGTCCGCGCGTAAAACTGGAGAGTAACCACGCAACACAACCTCTCTCGGCCATAGCGGTTGGGTCTCAAGTTGCTGGATGTTCTTCGGAATATCGATCACCACAGGTCCGGGACGGCCACTTTGTGCGATATAAAAAGCTTCCTTAACGACTCTGGGAATATCGTTGATATCGGTCACCAGATAGCTGTGCTTCACGATGGGCAATGTCATCCCAAAGAAATCAGTCTCTTGAAATGCACCCTTCCCGATCATCGCCTGTGGAACCTGACCCGTGATCGCTACCACAGGAATCGAGTCCATATAGGCATCTGCAATCCCGCTGATCAGATTCGTGGCTCCGGGTCCGCTCGTTGCCATACATACCCCGACCCGACCCGTGGCCCTTGCATACCCTTCGGCCGCGAACACTCCGCCTTGTTCATGGCGTGGGAGAATCGTGCGGATCTTCGATCGCGTCAGCGATTGGTGGAACTCCATACTGGCACCACCAGGATAGGCGAAAATCGTGTCAACCCCTTCACGTTCAAGGGCTGCCACGAGGATATCACTCCCTCGCATCCGTGGTCCAAGTTCAGCGCGTTCCGTTGGTGGAGTTGCGCATTTGGTTTCCGCCGCTTCCATTTTCTTACTCATATAACAGGCTCTTATATTGGGCTTTGGCTGGCCGGTGTGGAAGACAAAAAAACCCACGACCGGAGAAGCCGTGGGTTTTGTCGAAATTTTTTCTTAGCCTCGACAAGCACCATCGGCTCGGTCGCCTACTACGACGACCGCTACACCGCTGACTACAAGCAAGGCATGGATTAACACTTGGGTCATCTTAGACAGATTCCACTGTGTGGGTCAACCTCGGAAAAAACGATTCCAATACGGTTTCCTGAGGAGGTTATTGACCGTCGGGTCCCCTGCCCCTTGGTGGTCCACCGGGTCCTCGACCGGGCCCGCCACGGCCATCCCGTCCGCTTGAGATCGCGATTAACCGGTTGATGGATTCTTTGCTGAGCTTAGTTTCCGAAGTCTGAATCTTGGCAAAGGCTGCCGAGGCTTTCATCGCCCATGCAGTTCTTGCTTTGGTGAGTGCGCTGTTGGCTTCGGAAATCTTTGCTGCGTTCACCGGAACACTGAAACTGGCGGCGACAAGGTTTGAGTTGGCAATGGTCACTGCCAAGTTCTCAGCACTCAATTCTTTGGTGATCTGGTCCACCAGTGCTTGCTGTTCGGGGGGCAACTGTTGTCCATTCGGGCCACCTCGTCCACCGGGCCCACCTTCCGGTCGTCCACCCGTCGATGGTTGAGCATTGTTGATGACGATCGAGACCGACAGCCACACCACTATTATGGCGAACTTTGCGAGGTTCAGGCGTTTCATTTTCTTCTCAAGCTGATTGTTTAGGGGTGCTTTGTCCGCGACAACTTCAGGATTTGCTCAAACTCTAATCCCAACACGGGGGATACGGAAAGACGACTGTTTCTCACGAGTGCCATTTTTTGAAGCACTGAATCCGCTTTGATTTGCCCCAAGCTCACAGGCACTCCCAACGGCGTAAGGGGAGCTAGAGTGACAGCCGACCAATCGCCCTCCTCGGCTGTTGGGTCTGCAAAAGCCGTTCGGATCACCTTTGCAATGCCGACGATACTTTTTTCAGTCATGCTATGATAAAAGAAAACAAGATCCCCGCTCTGCATTGCTCGGAGGTGATTCCGTGCTTGGTAATTCCTTACCCCCGTCCAATCCGCGGACTTGTCCTTGCGGAAATCTTCCCACGAATAGGCCTCGGGTTCTTGTTTAACAATCCAGTAATGTTTGGGCATCAGGTTTCCTAGCTCGAACCTTTGTGAGTTGAAGCTGGTTTTGCAAAACAAATCCGATGGATTCCGTAATCAATTGTGACCCTCCTTGCACCCCAGTGTAGCCCTGATTAAGATATGCTGATGAATTATGCCGCCAATCTTTTAGCAATTGAGACCCGGATCGCGGCGGCTTGCGATAGGGTTGGAAGGCAGAGGAAGGGCGTCCAGTTGCTCGCTGTGAGTAAAGGCCAAAGCCCCCAGTCCATCCGCGCTCTTGCTGATGAAGGATTGTTGGCCTTCGGTGAAAACAAGGTGCAGGAAGCCAAAGCGAAAATCTCCTCATGTCCCTCCCAGCTCAGGTGGCACATGATCGGGCATCTTCAATCCAATAAATGCCGGGATGCCGTTGTCCTGTTTGATTTTATCCAAGGGGTGGATGGATTGGCACTGGCGCAAGAACTGGAGAAATGGGCGCAAAAACTTGGTCGCACCAAAAAGATCCTTCTGGAGGTAAACGTGGGTGGGGAAGGAAGCAAGTATGGTCTTGCACCCACTGATGTGGTTCAAACCCTTCTTCGAGTCAACGATCTTCCCCATTTGGAGGTCCATGGACTGATGACCATCGCCCCCTACAGTCCTGATCCTGAGCACTCGAGAGGGTTCTTTCGTAAAATGGCTGAGGTGAAACTCGCCTGTGAGAATGCCATCGGTGCACCGCTTCCTCATTTGAGTATGGGGATGAGCGGTGATTTCGAAGTCGCCATCGAGGAGGGCTCAACCCTAGTGAGAATCGGGACTGCTTTGTTTGGAGCTCGAACCACACCAAAAACTCTCATGGAACATCCATCCAACGAAATCGATTGATCAGTTTTGTAAATTTACAAAACCTTCCTGATGCCTAAAGTCCACCCATGCCTGACAAAAAAGGAAAAACAAAAAAGAAAGCGATGATCCTCGGGGTCGGGCTGGATACCGATGGTCATCGACGGATCACCAAGGGTCCGAATTTTGCGTTGGTTGGTGGCACTCAGGAAACGCACGAAGTCATGACGGAAAAAGCGGTTAAGATTAACGAAAAACTGAAGACCAAAGGCAAACAGCTCGAGGAACTTTCCCATGACGAATTCGATGATATCGCGCATTCCGTCGGGCTCCATCGGCACAGGCCGGAGAACAATTAGCTTACGGCAACAACGCACTAATCTCCATGCCGAGCAGGCACATATCATCCTCGAACTCGGCTTCACCGTTGGCGGTTCTAAGTTGATCCAACACTTGGTCGAAAATTTCGCCCACGGGGGATTGCATCCTCGTTTCCAATTGGGCCTTCATCCAATCAGGACTCAGTAATTCTCCATCCAATTCGACGTCATAAACACCGTCTGTAAACAAAACCACTAAGTCATCAGGAGCGAACGATCGTTTGGTTGTGGTAAATTTAAAGTCGCCGAAAAGCCCGAGCGCGGGTTGGTTTTTGCCAGAAGCATTTTCCAGATACTCGACGCCACCCGTTTTCCTGTGCGCAAGCAGCGGCTTGGGATGACCTGCATTTGAGTAGCAAAGTTGGCGCGTCTCGGTATCCACAACCATGTAAAACGCGGTGGTATAAAGGGGCGTGCCGCTTTGTTTCAAAATCGCACGAAGATCATGATTGATCCGCCCGAGCAGCTCGCCGGGATCAGCGGCGAAACGGGTGAGCTCCTCCACCAATGCTCGCACGATCGCGGTGACAAGGGCTGAGCGCACGCCGTGCCCCATCACATCGCAGATGAAGACTCCCGCTTTGGTATCGGAAATCGCCAGAACGTTGAAAAAATCGCCGCCCACCTCTCCTGTAGGAATGTAGCGATGACAAAACTTGAGGTGGCTCGCATCGCGTCCGGCGTTTTTTGGAAACAATGGATATTGCTGAGGAAGCATCGCCAGTTGGATCTCCCGAGCCATTCGCAAGTCCTCGGTCATCTGGTTATTCTTTTCCGTCAACTCCTCTTGGCTACGGGCGAGCTCGATATTGGCTTTCTTAAGCCCTTCCTCAGCTCGCCGACGGAGGGTGATGTCCCAAAAAATGCCTTGAAGCCCCATGATCTGACCCTTCGAATTGTAGAGGGGCGTTTTGACCACGTTGACGTAGCTCTTCTCCATTCCCGGCGGCTGGTTTACTTCCACCGTCTCGAACATGCGACCTGTCCGCAACATCTCCTGATCATCCCGTTGATACTGGGCTGCCATTTCAGGTGGGAAAAAATCGAAATCAGTTTTCCCAATGATTTCTGACAAAGGTTTGCCTAACGTTTCACAGAAGCGCTTGTTGGCGAAGGTAAATTGTTCGAGAAGATTCTTCCTGAAAATGTTTTGAGGCAATGTCTCCACTAGCGAATGGTAGAGCGTTTCGGAATTGAGCAAGTCTTGTTCGGCCTGCTTCTTGACGGTGATATCCTCAACCGTTCCTTCGTAAAACATCACTCGTCCTCCCGCATCCCGAACCACCCTGACGTTCTCAGAGATCCAGATGATTTTATCATCCTTACGTCGGATTTGTGATTCGAAACCACTCACAAAATCCTGACTTCCCATCAAAGAAATAAACTCCTCGCGTCGGTGGCTATCGAGATAAAGGTCGTTTGCGATATCGGTCAGGTTCGACATCAATTCTTCCGCACTGCCATAGCCGTAAATGCGAGCAAGGGCTCGATTCGCTTCGAGGTATTTTCCGTCCGGGCTCGTCTGGAAAATACCTTCCAATGAGTTCTCGAAAATCTTTCGATACTTTGCTTGAGCTGAAACCAACGCAGCCTCAGTCCGTTTCCGTTCGATGCCATAGAGAATCGAACGGGTCAGAAGATGGCCGTTCATCCTTCCCTTAACTAAAAAATCTTGAGCCCCCTCATGCACCGACTGCACGGCCATCGAATCATCATCTGCATCGCTTAAAACAATGATCGGGACTTGAGGCGCATGCGAGCGAAGCTCAATGAATCCTCGCAACCCAGCACAGTCAGGCAGGGACAAGTCCAACAGCACCACATCGACCTGCGAACGATCGAGCCGTTCCATACCACTGCGTAAACTAGGCAGCCATTCCAATTGGAAAGCAGGCATGTGCGCTTCTAGGAGCATTCCACGGACGGTGCCTGTGTAGTCAGGGCTGGATGCGACTAATAGAATACGAATCTTCAACTCGTTCATTTGGATTATTTTCCTATTACTTCGGATCTGCGGGAGATTGGTATTCTACAACACGGGCGGACGCTTCGACTGTGTCCGAGTTGGTAACTGCTGGCAAGTCGCGACCCTTGAAAACCTCGGCTGAAGTTGCCAATTGAATGCAGTTGGTTCAGTCTAGGTGGCAGATGACGAAGAGTTTTTATCTCACCACCGCGATCGACTATGTCAATGGCCAACCGCATTTAGGCCATGCGTATGAAAAAGTGATCAGCGATGTCATTGCGCGGTCGCGACGCAGCCTCGGGCAAGAGGTATTCTTTTTGACCGGTCTTGATGAACATGGCCAAAAGGTCCAGCAAGCTGCGCATAACGAGGGGAAAACTCCTCAAGCTTACTGCGACGCATTAGCATTGGACTGGCGAACATTTGCTCGCGAACTTCAGTTGTCGAACCAAGATTTCGTCCGCACCTCGGATCCCCGCCACAAGAGCGTGGTCCAAGCTGTCCTGACAAAACTCAACAACGAAGGCCACTTTTACCGCTCCAAATACAAGGGGTTCTACTCGACCCGACAGGAGACTTTTCTCACCGAGAAAGATCGTCGTCCTGACGGGAGCTTCGATCCGATTTACGGTGATGTGACGGAATTGGTGGAGGAAAACTACTACTTCAAGCTGAAGGATCACCAGCAGTGGCTCATCGACACTATCGAAGCAAACCCAGAATTCATCGCTCCAATCAATCGTCGGAATGAAGTTCTGGGTTTCCTGAAGAATAATGAATTAGAAGACCTGTGCATCACTCGACCCGCAGCGCGGCTGAGCTGGGGAATCCCCTTACCCTTCGATCCGGAATACGTCACCTACGTCTGGTTCGATGCGTTGGTGAACTACATTTCCATTCCGGCTGCTTACGGCGATCCAAAGTTGATCACCGCGTTGCCTGACCTGAAACTTGACGCCTCCACCCAGAGTCAAGGCCTCGCCCTGTGGCCCGCCGATCTTCATGTGATTGGAAAAGACATCCTCAAATTCCATGCGGTGTATTGGCCCATCATGCTAAAGGCCATTGGTTTGGCTTTACCGAAGCAAATTCTCGTCCATGGATGGTGGCAGAAGGATGGAGAAAAGATTTCCAAAAGCACCGGCAACATTATCGATCCGCTCGCTGTGATCAACAACTGGAGTCTCGATGCGTTCCGCTATTACGTAACCCGCGAACTTGCCATCGGCCCTGATGGTAATTGGACCGATGCGGGATTTGCTGCCCGATACACAGCCGAACTCGCTAACGGAATTGGCAACCTTCTCAACAGATCCCTAGCGATGCTCCGAAGTTACCGGCAAAAAGTAGTGCCACCACGCCATGACGAACTCTCTCATGGGGCCATGACGACGGTCGCCACGGTTCGCACCCAGCTCTTAAACCAAGACCTGCAAGGAGCCCTTCAATCCCTTTTCAGTCTCATCACGACAGCAAACCAATTCATTGATCAAACCGCACCTTTCAAACTTGCGAAGGATCCGGCACAAGCCCAACGGCTCGACGAAATCCTCTATAACCTGATCGAGGTTTGTCGAATCCTAGCGGTGTTGATTTGGCCATTCTTGCCCA
The DNA here is from genome assembly GCA_005793025.1 of Verrucomicrobiales bacterium. Classification (GTDB taxonomy): domain Bacteria; phylum Verrucomicrobiota; class Verrucomicrobiia; order Limisphaerales; family SXQI01; genus SXQI01. Next base: position 4,464 of record SXQI01000177.1, on the reverse strand, counting down.
CGACAGCCGAAAAAATCTTCGCACAAATTGGCATCGTCAACCCTCCGGCGGATTTCAATCTCGCAGTCTGGGGTGGCCTGCCAGCAGGGCATGTGACAAACGATCCTGCTCCTCTGTTTCCACGTCGTGACACCCTCTCAAGCCCCGCTTGATCCATGGCTGATATCGTCCTTGCCACCCTAAACGCCAAGTTTATTCACGCAGCTTTTGGTCTGCGTTATCTACTGGCGAATTTAGGGGATTTGCGCGAACGCGCTTGTGTGATCGAGTTCGATATTTCCCAACGCCCCGTTGACATCGCCGAGGCCATTCTGGCGCGAAACCCCAAGATTGTTGGCCTAGGAGTTTACATCTGGAACGCCGAACTGAGTTTGGAGCTCGCTACCCTTCTCAAAAAAATCCGGCCAGAGATTTGCCTCATACTTGGCGGACCGGAGGTGAGTTACGAATCAGCAGAACAACCCATTGTTCAAATTGCAGATCACACCATCACGGGTGAAGCGGATCGTGTATTCCCTGAAGTCTGTCGTCAAATCCTCAACGGAAACCGCCCGACACAAAAGGTGATTTTTGCTCCGGTCCCTGATTTGGCCGAGGTTCGGATGCCTTACGAACTCTATGACGACCGAGATGTTGCCCATCGCATTATTTATGTCGAAGCCTCGCGCGGATGCGTCTTCACCTGCGAGTTTTGCCTTTCCTCGCTGGATATTCCCGTGCGTCAGTTTCCCACTGAACTATTCCTGCAGGAAATGGATCAACTTTACCGTCGCGGTGTTCAGCATTTCAAATTTGTCGATCGCACGTTCAATCTCAATCTCAACACCAGCAAGGCCATTCTAGATTTCTTCTTGGAACGATTACGGCCCGGTTTATTTCTGCATTTCGAGATGGTGCCAGATCGATTACCAGAAGCCCTCCGCGAACGGATTCGACGGTTTCCGTCCGGGGTGCTTCAGTTCGAGGTGGGGATTCAAAGCTTTAATGACGACGTTTCAGCTACTATTAAACGTCGCCAAAACCTCGATCGACTCAGTGACAATTTTAAATTCCTACGCGAAGAGACCGGTGTCCACATCCACGCAGATTTGATCGTGGGACTACCCGGTGAAACAGTAGAAAGTTTCGCATTGGGTTTCGACCGTCTGTTGACACTCCGTCCTCAGGAGATTCAAGTCGGCATCCTCAAACGACTTCGAGGCACTCCCATCATTCGCCATGTTGTCACTCATGGAATGCGCTACAACCCCCATCCACCCTACGAAATCCTGCAAAACAATTTGATTAACTTTCCCACGATGCAACGCCTGCGCCGATTCTCACGCTTTTGGGATTTGGTCGCGAACAGTGGGAATTTTGTCGAGACGACGCCATTGCTTTGGAAAGATCAAGATTCACCCTTTCACTCGTTTCTTCGGTGGTCTGATTGGATCTATGAACGGACTGGCCGTCGCCACGCGATCGCCCTCTCGGATTTGGCAGAACGCCTGTTTGAATTCCTCACGATCGAACGGAAGCAATCCCCCGAAGAGACTGCTCAGGTTTTGTGGCGGGATTACCAAAAAGGAGGCCGCTCTGATCGTCCCATTTTCCTTCGTCCTTACCTTCCCGAAGTTCAACCCTCGCGACGGGAGAAATCCGCCACTCCCTTGAAACGTCAAAGCCGCCATCTCTCCGCTTAAGAAAAGGCTCTAGTTTCCCAAGTATCCTTTGCTATCTCGACTTCGTTTTCCTATAACATTTGGACTAATTTATGAGTTCAAGTCGCGGTAAAACTGCCCCAGCAACGGCCAAGACAGCCTCTGCATCCCCTTCCCTGCCTGTGTTCAAGAAATTGCTGGTGGCTAACCGTAGCGAGATCGCCATCCGCGTTTTCCGTGCCGCAACCGAGTTAGGGCTTCGAACCGTGGCCATCTATGCTCAGGAGGATCGGCTTTCGGTCCATCGTTTTAAGGCTGATGAAGCCTATTTGGTTGGACAAGGAAAAGGTCCTGTCGGTGCGTATCTTGATATTCAGGGCATCGTCGCGTTAGCCAAAGAAAAAGGAGTGGACATGATCCACCCGGGCTATGGATTTCTTTCTGAGAACGCGGAATTTGCCCAAGCCTGCGTAGATCAGGGGATTACTTTTGTGGGTCCTCGGCCTGAGTTGTTGAAGCTGATGGGCGACAAGGTGGCGGCTCGTGCGCTGGCGCAACAGGTTGGTGTTCCCACGCTTCCCGGCACAGAGGATCCTGTATCAGATAGAGCGTTGGCACTGAAAATTGCGAAAGAAATCGGCTTCCCCTTGATTATCAAAGCTGCCTTTGGTGGAGGCGGCCGAGGGATGCGTGTCGTAGAAAAATCAGCGGACCTCGCCAACTTGCTCGATGAAGCCCAAGGAGAGGCGGAGCGAGCTTTTGGGAATGCTGCTGTCTTCCTCGAAAAATATATTCCGCGAGCAAAACATATCGAGGTTCAGATTCTCGGTGATCGCCACGGGCACGTGCTCCACTTACATGAACGAGATTGTTCGGTGCAACGTCGGCATCAAAAAGTCGTTGAGATTGCTCCTTCCTTCGGTCTCGAACCCAAAGTGCGTCAAGCATTGTGCGATGCTGCATTAAAACTCTCCTCCGCCATTAATTACGACAACGCGGGCACGGTAGAATTTTTGCTCAACCTCGATACGAACGAGTGGTTCTTCATCGAGATGAACCCTCGGATCCAAGTCGAACACACCGTGACCGAGGTCATCACAGGCATTGATCTCGTGCGTTCACAGATTCTCGTGGCTCAAGGGCGTTCCCTGCAAGGCCCCGAGATTGATCTGCCCTCGCAGGAAAATATCCCGCGCACAGGTTTTGCAGTTCAGGCTCGAATCACGACTGAAGATCCGGAAAACAAATTCACTCCGAACTATGGACGCATCCTGACTTACCGTTCGGCTGCAGGTTTTGGGATTCGATTGGATGGCGGAATGGGTGAGGCGGGCAGTGTCATCACACCATTTTACGATTCCTTGCTCGTAAAGGTCACGGCATCCGGGCGGGACTTCCCGAACGCGCTCCAACGGATGGATCGTGCGCTGCGGGAATTCCGTATTCGCGGGGTGAAGACCAACATCCCGTTCATCGAAAACGTCATTGCCGATGAAAAATTCCGATCCGGTCTTGCCACAACCACCCTGATCGATACGACGCCCGGATTGCTCACTTTCAATCCCAAACGAGATCGAGCCAGCAAGCTGCTTTCCTTCCTTGGAGAAGTCATCGTTAATGGCAATCCACAAGCGAAGGGGTTTCATTTCAAGGCTTCTCCTCCCACGTTGACCGCACCAGCCTACGATCAAAAATCTGTGCCACCTCCCGGCACCCGTCAACTGCTGCTCGAATTAGGTCCCAAAAAGTTTGCGGAATGGGTGGGTAAGCAAAAGCGGTTACTGGTTACCGACACCACCTTCCGAGACGCCCATCAATCCTTGCTGGCCACCCGCGTGCGGACACTCGATATGCTCGTTGCGGCGGATGCCGTGGCTCGCCGTGCCTCACAACTTTTCAGCCTCGAGATGTGGGGAGGTGCCACGTTCGACACCTCGATGCGGTTCCTGCGCGAAGATCCTTGGCAACGTCTCCGATTGCTCCGTCAGCGGATCCCCAACATTTGTTTCCAGATGTTGTTCCGTGGATCCAATGCGGTGGGTTATTCCAATTATCCCGACAACGTCGTCGCGGGATTCGTGAAACATTCTGCCTCTCAAGGCATCGATATTTTCCGGATTTTCGATTCGCTGAATTATCTACCCAACCTGACCGTAGCGATGGAGGCTGTGCAGGAAACCCACGCCATTTGTGAGGCCGCACTGTGTTACACCGGCGATATTTTGGATCCTAAGCGGACCAAGTATTCCTTGAAGTATTACGTCAAGATGGCGAAGGAATTGGAGAAGATGGGTGCCCACATTCTCGCCATCAAGGATATGGCGGGTCTCTGCCGACCTTATGCTGCGCATCAACTCGTCAAGACTTTGAAGGATGAGGTGGGTATCCCGATCCATTTCCCTACCCATGACACTAGCGGCATCAATGCAGCGTCCATTCTTCAAGCCTGCGATGCTAAGGTGGACATCGTCGATCTCGCGCTCGCATCGATGTCGGGTTCCACCAGCCAACCCAACCTCAACTCTGTCGTGGCTGCGTTACAAAACACCCCGCGCGACACCCGACTGGATTTGGACACCCTGAACGAGTTCTCGGATTATTGGGAACAGGTTCGCGTGCTCTACACCCCGTTCGACACCTCGCCGAAGAGCGGCAGTGCCGAGGTTTACCTTCACGAAATGCCGGGCGGCCAATACACGAATCTTAAAGAGCAAGCGGCCAGTATGGGATTGGCCAGCCGTTGGCCGGAGATCGCTCGGTGCTATGCCGAGGTCAACCAACTTTTCGGAGATATCGTAAAGGTCACTCCTTCCAGCAAGGTTGT
>SXQI01000176.1 GCA_005793025.1 Verrucomicrobiales bacterium | reverse complement strand
GTATCTGTCGTGTAGTTTTCAAAACCGGACAAATTAAGGGTTTGTAGTTAGCAAAACCGGACAAGGTCATTTTGGTAGATTGGAGAAAAGGATTAGGGGTTTGAGGAGTAGACTTGGAGGGGAAGCCAAAATGGATTGATGTCCCGAGGGATGTTGGCAGAGCAGCACCTTTGTACCCGGAGCGGCATCGACCCTCAGCAATTGTGAACCGATGGGGACGCGTCCCTCCGGACCTACTTTGATGGGAGTGCGTTGGCTCCAAACGAAGGGCCACCAAGGGCAGTTGGGTCTGGGTCTCAACGCGGATCGATTCTCGTTACGAGCCAAGTCCCAAGCTTTTTGAGGAGTCATCTTGAGTTCGCAGTGGATCTCGTGTTGGTTGCGATGCAGACGCAGAGTTTGGATTTCTGAGTTGGCTTGGTCGAGATCGGTGATCAATTCACTGGCAAAGTAGGCTGGCAACCGTTCTTGCCAAAAGGAATGAGCACGCTCGATCTTGCCTTTTGCTTGGGGAGTGGGAGCGAAGCGGAAGGTGACACCGTAGAAGTGGAGTGCTTGACCCAACTGAGTGAGTGCCTTTGGGTCATGGGTGAAGAAGATGCTGTGGTAATCGACGTAGAGTTCCAACGGCAGCCCATATTGGGTAAAGGCATTGGGCAGCAAATCAAAGTAGGCCAGCAGCGTCTCCCGTTGATAGATTTTCGACGCAGTGAAGATACGGCTGCAATCATCGAGCATGTTGATCATGGGAAAGGTCTGAGAACAGTTAGAAAACCAGCGGTGGGGCGTTGCATCCAATTGCCACAGTTCACCAATTTGACTGCGTTGCCAGCGTCGCACCGGAGCCGCAGGACGGTGATTAGGTTTGGGGTGGGCCAGTCTGTGTTCAATAGCCCATCGGCGGACTTGAGCCCGGTCGAGCCTGAACCGGAGGAGGCGAAGAACTTCGCTGGCGGCAAAGCTGTAGGAAGCTGAAGGGGTGCTACTCAGGCGTTTGCGTAACAGCGCATGCACCTCGGGCGGCCAGTTTACTGCGTGGTTTCCTCCTGAAACCTTCGGGATCCACCGAGTTTGCTGGTGATAAGCACAGGCCTTGAGGTAATCACCGTAGATCTCGTAAAAGCGGCTGCGTCCGAGCCCGAGCTTCATGGCTGCAGCTTTGGCATTGAAATCGCCAGCACGAAAACCAGCTAAAACATGACGAATGAGTGGAATGCCGCAACGGGAGGCTAATTGTGTTTTTTCATCGCACCCAAGTTATCAGAATTGGGGAACTCTGTCCCCCAAACCCCCTGGGATTTTGCGCTTTGGCTGATTCCGGCAAAATGGGCTAGCTGAGCCACCTTCCGGCGACCCAGCCTGCCGTGTATCAGCCTCCAGATGGTGCTCAGGTTGCGTCCCCGCAGAGCCTTACCCTCCACTGGAGCTCACTAAGAATATCAACCCTATATCTCCCAACAAGGATCTGAAAAATAATTCCGGTTTTGATCGCACGTCCGGTTTTGAAAACTACAAAGTGTCCGGTTTTGCTAACTACACGTGTCCGGTTTTGCTCGCACCACGACACACCACATAAACTGTTGCCATGGGTTTCCGACACCTTGAATTGGTTTGATCCCATGAATGCTTACAGCGAGACTTGAAAAATGATTTTGTGGAGATTGCTCCTCCGGATTCACTCACCCCACTGGCTGTCGCTGGTCGTCAGTGGTTTCGTGGTTATTCTAACATTGGATTCAACAGTTTCCCAGTCCTCTCTCCCCACCGACCCAACTATTCTCGGGCGATCCGTTGTCGTGATTTATAACACTAAAATACCTGAATCCAGGGAGTTGGCTGAATTTTACGCTGAAAAACGCCAAGTGCCTCGACAGCAGATACTAGGGCTAAACCTCTCGCTTGATGAGGAAATCACACGGAAAGAATTCAACGAAAGCATTCAAGGTCCGTTAAAGACTTTCTTGGAGAAGAACCGCCTTTTAACCTTCAAGCCTGCGCCGAAGCGGAGCAACACCAACCAAGCTCCTTCAGGAGTAGAGGCTACGTTTCGCTATTTGGTCTTGTGTTATGGAGTCCCTGTTAAAGTGCGGGCTGATCCTTCCTTGCAGGAAAGTGTAGATTTGAGTCTGCCGGAACATCTGCATCAAAATGCAGCTTCGGTCGACAGCGAATTATCAGTTATTCCCTTGGTGGGTAAGAACTCGAAACTCACTGGGCCGCTTACCAACCCGACCTACGCGGCAACCAATACGGCCCAACTGAGCCCTACCAATGGGGTAATCATAGTAGCCCGTATCGATGGTCCGACTGCTGCAATTGCTCGAGGCCTTGTCGAGAAATCACTCTTAGCAGAAAAGGATGGTCTCTGGGGTCGGGCCTATTTTGACTCACGAGGTCTGACCGAGGGTTCTTACAAACAGGGAGACGACATGTTTAAAAAATGTGCTGTGCTCGCTCAGAACTTCGGTTTTGATACATTTCTCGACTCTGCACCCGAGGTTCTTCCCGCTACGTTTCCTCTGAGCGACTGTGCAATTTATGGAGGGTGGTACTCAGGACAATACGATGGCCCATTCGCTCGCAGTCAGGTTGAGTTTGCTACGGGAGCCTTTGCCTATCATCTCCATTCGTCCAGTAGCAAAGTGTTGCGCAGTGATCATGATTATTGGGTTGGACCATTACTAGCGCGAGGGGCAACGGCCACCATGGGTTGCACCGAAGAACCGTTTTTGGCCGGGACTCCAGACATTTCAGTTTTTCTCAGTCGGTGGATTTTCGGTAATTTTACCTTAGGGGAAGCAGCCTTAGCTAGTCAGGCATGGCTTTCTTGGCAGGTAGTAGTTCTCGGCGATCCCCTCTATAGGCCGTTCGCTCAGAACGGAGCCAAATTACATCAACGTCTTTTGTCGGAAGGAAACAAAAAGGCTGATTGGGCAAACCTTGTAGTTGCCAATCGCTCGCTCAAATTAAAAACTTCGGCGGATGAGGTGCGTGATTATTTGACCAATCAAGCAGGGTTTTCCAAGAGTGCTGTTTTGCTAGAAAAAGTGGGCGATTTATTCATCGATGAGAAAAAGGATTCCGGCGCCATTACTTTTTTTTTGGAGGCCTTGAAACAGAATCCATCCCCGCAACAACGCAATCGACTCACGTTCCAAGTTGTCAAACTGCTTGATGGAGAGAACCGTAAACAAGAATCATACCAACTTTTACAGGATTTGTTGAAGACCTCGCCGGATTATGCGGATCTAATGGCCGTTTATACCAGACTTTCAGATCTGGCTGAGACACTTCAGAAACCAGAAGAATCCTCTAAATGGAAAGCGATGGTGCAGAAGGTGAATCAACCTTAACGCCTCCTGAATCAGATCGAAACCACCTATCATTGTGCAATGGTTTGATTTAACGATTGGTGATCCGGCCCAGGATCTTGCAATGGATGAAGCTTTGTTGGATTGGTGCGAATCCAATGATTCGCTCGGTGCGTTGCGGTTTTGGGAATCACCGAAATTATTCGTCGTCCTTGGTTATGCAAACCGGCGGAGTTGTGAGGTGAATGTGGTTGCTTGTAAAAATCGAGAACTGCCAATTTTACGCCGATGTACCGGCGGCGGCACTGTGGTTCAAGGGCAGGGGTGTCTGAATTACACTTTAGTGCTTCCAGAAAAAATGGATCCAGCGTTCAGCACCATCCCTGGGACGAACCACTTTATCATGGATCGCCAACGCCAGGCGGTGGAGCGAAGTTTAGGATCCTCCGTGGAAGTTCAAGGCCATACAGATCTCGTTTGGAGGGGTCGCAAATTTTCTGGTAATGCGCAGCGTCGACGGCGTAGCTATTTGATGTTTCATGGTTGTTTTTTGCTCCATTTTGACCTCGCACTTATTCAAGAGGTGCTGAATACGCCTTCTTCAATGCCTGATTATAGGCGTGCGAGAACCCACTCAGATTTTATCGTTAACCTCCCCGTGAAACAGGAAAGCCTAAAGGAAGCGATCCGAACAGTTTGGTCTGCCAACCAACCCATGCTCCCGCCCCCGGTGGAACTGGTTCAAAGACTAATGTCTGAACGGTATGGGCAGGAGGAATGGCACAAGAAATACTAGAATTCCTAATAGTATTAATCTTTGGAAACACTGACTTTGTAGAGCCGTGATTCAAACTCAGTCTGAACCGTGTAATCAAGGATTCTTGGATCTGATACTTTAGGAAATTGTGTTAGGATTTTCCAATCTCCGGGATTCAAGGCATCGCAAACCCAGAATGTGTAATTTCGATTCGGGGATCCGGACACGCTCAATTTGATTCCTGTGGAGCTAAAAGCAGCCTTCATCCCAAAAACACTTAATCGGTTACTAGGATCCGTTCCTGAGATGTATTCCTCTAGATTGGTTTGACCGTCTTGGTCAGGATCTCCGCTGGATCCCGATAGAGAAAGGTTCGAGAGTGCATCCAAGCCGAATGAAGCTTCCCATGCATCAGGTAGGCCGTCTTGATCGAAGTCATCAACATCCGTCGCAGGATTAATTTTTCCGGCTGTAGGGAGTGCCGCATGCCAATTGGTTGGGTCGTCCCCGAAGCCTCGAACAACTATTCGTTGGAGCGATTTGCCGCTCCCAGAAGCTGTCTCAGGCCAAGGTGAAGTTACCCGATATCGTACTCGCTCGATCGACACATACGGAGTTTCATAGTCTTCCTGTGGCGAGGGTTGTGTTGGCTCATCAGGTTGTTTTAGTTCAACTGTTTCACCTGAGTTCTCTAATGCACCGCTCCAGGGACCGAGTAGGGGAACGCTAACAGGCACTCCGAATTTGGAACGAAAATTAGAAACCGTCCCTAGATCAGTGGCCGGATTAAAACTCACCACTAACGCGAACCCACCAGGAGGGAGCACAAGGGATTGAGGAAAGTCGAAGTCCACTCCACCTCGCAGGTGCCAACGATTCGTTTCGTGCAAAGGATCCCAGAGTGACATAGGGAAGGGTGAAACATTCCGAACCTCGATGAACTCATCCACCGTGTTATTATTGGTGGTGCCAGAAATCGGGTTGAAGTGAATTTCAGTGATGACGACGGGTCCAACGAGGGGGTCGGAGTTTGGTCGTCCCAACGTGCGTTGTTCCTGCCGAATAAAATGCTCGGCCCCATCGGTGCTGACAAATCTTCCAAAACTGACTCCATTAAAGGACGCACCGAAACTGAATCCGTGATGGTAGCCCGTCAGTTGGCCTGTAGCGTCCGCACTGAACAGGTGGGCGGAGTCTCCAAGGGCACTGAAGGAAAATCCCATGGATCCTAACCGGAGTGCATCCTCGTCGATGACCCAATACCCATTCTCAGCTAGGATAGTTCCCTGAGGCAGTTTGTATTTTTTGGGATCTCGATAATCGTCGCTGAACCACCATCCACTGATGTCAACAGGTTGGTTCATGGCATTTAGCAATTCGACACCATCGCGCAACGGTGGATCCGTATGCGAGAGCACTTCGTTAACCAAGATTGTTGGGATAATCGCGGGGACCGGATCAAAAGTTCCCGGCGAACCACCCGTGACGCTGCTCAACCTCCAATGGGAATCAGATGCTATTGAGTCGGTAGGGACAAACTCGTCTCGCAACGTCAGGGAAAAACCAAATCCATCAGCAAGTGCTGCCCAATTACTATCGTAGGTAACATCGCTGACAGGCTCTCCTAGAGGTCCGGTCAGCAATAATCGATTGGAGCCATTTCCGAGATTTCCAGTAAACTCGCCCGCGATCATGTTGGATTTGCCATACCTTGCTTCGAAGGCGACCCGATTCTTCACGAGCAAAACCCTCTCACTGGGTCCCAAGTTCGTAACGGCACTACTTCTGGTAAAGTTGTATTCTATCCCTCCCCCTAGTTTAAAACCGACCAGATCCAGCGTGGCGGATGAGGAATTCCTAAACTCTAGATACTCAAAATCAGATGAATTATTTGTTGAATCGAGCGAAGGGGCTTCGGGATGATACATGATCTCCGTCAGCAATAGAGGTGGAGTGATGTTGTAATACGTCGCCTCCGTGACCCCAGACCATTTGGAAATCAAAGGAGGGTTCAAGGCCCCGGTTCTAGCTGTGAACGCATTATTGAATAGGCGAGCCATCAACCGAGCATTTTTTGTGATAACAACAGGAAGATTCGTAGCAATTCTCGCGTTGGGATGGACATTTCCACCGGGCAGCCGCGGATCTACCCCATCGAGAGTGTAGTAGACTATTCCGTTAGCGGCACCTTTGAGGATTAGCGAGACGGAGTTCGCAAATTTGCCACTGGGTGCTGTGTTTGTCGGAGCTGCGAGGGATTGGCTATCCATGAAAACTACACGGTTTGAAAGCCACGCTTTCATCGAGTTGATTTCACCCTGATAACCCCCTCGTGGTGAAACGCCCCATTTTGTTTGGTCTCGCACCTGGGGTATCCGAACCTCAGTCGTTAGTTTATCGACGAGTCGGTTAAGATTCGTCGTTGAGAAATGCGTTAATCGCAATTGTTGATAGCGATCGATCCATTGCTGATAGAAATCGATATCCGTGAACATCCGCCCCCACCATCTCTGGCTGGTTTCGTTGAAATAATCGGTTCCACCGCTGCTTGTCCAAGCCTTGGGGTTCGCATCGCGGCCATCAGTGGATCCAAGGGCTCGATCGAAGTCCCATAACGGACCGAAGGTGATTTTCCCGTTGCGTGGTTTATAGAAATAAGTGCTCAAGCGCAGAGCATCAACATTGAAGGAAAGAACATTCAATAGGTGGTGATCGATCCCTGCCTCGACATCGAAATAAGCCCTGTATCCGTTGGTACGATCCAACCAATTCGCTCCATAGAGTGCCGTTCCGTAAGCCGAAAAATAGTTGCCCAAGTATTGCAATTGAGGAGCACGGACTGGTGTCTTCATTTCTGCCTCGTCGGGTTCCACAAAAACCATCGATTGGCTCGCCCCTGAGAATCCTCCTTCACCGGGTCCGGTTCGATCCACTTTGAGAATGAACCCACCTGTAACCGCCGGGGCAACCAGATTCTCGGGTTCCAACTTGTCGATGTCTACTCGATCTTCACTTCGCCGAATCCGCTCCTCGAGCACGTAAACACCATTGTAAGTAGTAGGGTAACGCAAACTGCCTGCAACTGTGTCTTTCACCAGAAACAATTCAACGAACCGGGTCCGAGATGAGTATCGACCGATGTCGCGGCTGAGTTGATGCATGAATGGATTGTGGATCAGGACAGGCTCGAAAGTGTTGGGAGCATACAGGACCCAATCCGAATCCTCAGGCAGCCCAAGAAGAGTGTGTTTTTCATCTGCACCATACTCATCACGAAGCTCAAGATTCAGGCTAACTTTGGGAAGGCCCAGTGTGCTCGACCCTCGTGCTCCGATTCCGACGCGTCTGCTAAACGATGGGGAATTCGTGAATGAAGCGATTCCATTGAGTGGCTCATAAACTTGCAAATATGCGTCCTGCTGTCCTGTGGAAGGGGGCGTCGATTTGCCGAAATTATGTATCACCAGCACAGGCAAAGTTGAGTTGAAGGTCGGGGTAGTTCCTTCAAGTCTGATGAACATCTCCGTGTGCGGATCGCCCGGCAAAACTCCGTTCGCGAACGAACGAGCCCGCACTTGCACTGAATTGTTCAGGGTGATGGGATTTGTGTATAGTAACGATGAGATGGAGGGCATCGTGCCATTGGTAGTATAACGAATCTCAGCACCCTCTACGGGCACTTTCAACGAGATGGATAAGCTGATATTCGTGATGAAGACTCCACCGTTAATCGAAAACTTCACATCAGGAGCAAACCCCGGCCCACTTGTTGAGTTGGGCAACCCAGGGGTCGGTGCTGGAAAATAACCTTCCGACGAAACGGAACCATTGGGGCGGCCGTAGCTAAAGTTTTTCCTTTGAATGGGAAACGCTGGAGAAAATGCAGACTCACTCACACCGCTCGGGTTAATAAGGGCTAAAAGTTCTCCCCCGGAGTCCAACTTAAAGTTTGTGTGGAGTCGGCTTGCAGTATTGGTTCGATCCTTTCCAGAAGCGAAAACAACGAGCCGAGCACCCGCAGCAATCGTCGATGAAGGGAAAACCCATTTCTTCAAATCTGTTGCGTCGTCCGTTAACGCCCACCCTCGCAGCGAAACTGTCTGTGCCGATGAATTGAACAATTCAATCCAATCTGATTTGTCACCATCTTCATCGCGGATTACTCCATTGTTCTCAGCCATGAACTCCGAGATGGAAACTCCTGGAATTACTAGTGTTGAGTTCACAGTGTAACCCCAAACCGCCTGTGAGAAGGGATGGGGAGTGCCTGCCGTATCCGTAATTCCATGGCCGTCTCTAAAAGTTACCGAGATCGCGCCATCCGCTTGCCTCGGAAAAGAGAAAACAAATTGACCGGGTGTTACTTCAACGAGATTGGTTGCTCCCGCACCGTTGATCAAAAGATCTCCTGCTTCCACGCCGACCACGGGCTCGCTGAAGTGGACTTCGACCGCATAAAGCTCTTTTAAAGCGGCTCCCGAAACTGGGATCACGTCCGAAATAACTGGAGCATCCGTATCTCCCAAAAATGAAAGCGAGGCGTCCCAGACAATATCGCTACTGGTTAACGAGGTGTTGAGCAACTGGATGGCGAGGACATTGGAACCTATCTGCAACACAGTTCGGGGATCAGTGATTGGGTAATCATTGAAAACGGCTGGGTCGGGATTGACTGCTGAGGACGCGAGCCCGTCGAAGGGGATCTCTCCCCCTGGGACATTAAACCGAGTCACCTCCTTGCCATTGATCCAGCAAATAAAACCATCATCGCAGGCAGCATTCAGTGTGAGGGATTGGATGTTCTTAAGATCAAAAACGTTGAAACGGATACGTAGATACACCGTGCTATATCCACCATACATGTCATCCATTAGTGTGCCAGAAAACGGATCTCCATAATAGAAACTCGCAATTCCACTAGTCCAAATGCTGTCATCAAACTGGGGTGTTCGCCACGCGGTTGGATCAGGAGTGGAAGGGCTGGTAGTGCCTTTAAAAAAACGCCAACTCGACCCATTGCCGAACAATTCCTCAGCAAACCCAGATGGAACTATTCCACACAGATATGCCCATACACATAAACAATAGAATCGGTTTCTCATGACAATGAAAGCGTGGACCCTAAAATGAACTAGGGCTGTTGGTAGTCGGTCACTCGTTCGAAGTCAATGGAAGAAGGATTTTCCAGACAACCGCTAGTGATTAAATCGGAACCCCGCTCCGTTGCAGCATCGAGATAACTTCCTCGCGGGTGGAGCCAGTTTTCTCCGCATTGTTGACCAAATCACCAATTACTACTGGGAACCAATTGTTCGCTCTTTGATTCGTTAAGCCCGCAACGTCGAACGGGGCGATCAATTCAACGATCCGCTGGCGAATATCTACCCTCGGTTCGAGTCTAGCCAATCGGCAAATCTCACGGGCTTTCGGTCCGAACTGAGGGTCCGACGAACGGAGGAAACCCTGCGCGCGTTCCGGATGGCCTAGCCTCCCGACTGTCTCAGCAAAACTGGCGGCAGCAAAATAGAGCAGGGTGAGATTGCAGAAATTCTCAAAATTTTTAAGATTTGAATAAAGTGCTCCGATCAAATCTGCCGTTTGATCTATTTCCAGTAGGGTGACGGCCTCATATCCTTTGAGTGATTGCTGCCGTAATTCCCTAGTTTGGGTTTCAGTCAGGATTCTGGCGAGGCGTTGAATTCCTAATAAAGTTAGAGGGAATCCAGTAGAAAGCATCGGATCGATGAAACCAGCGGCTGAAGGCAACATTGCCCAGTTTTCACCCACCACGGTTTCAACCTTCCAAGCTACCTGTGGTACATAGTGCCAATCTGTGACTCGTTGTGCGGTTCCGAGCAGAACCTTTAGGCTAGGGTAGTTGTTGAGCAATTTTTGCCAACCAATCTCACGACTTTTTAGCCCTATCGAGTTCGCAGCATCGTCCTCCATCACTACGCCAACACTTGTCACTCCATTGTTGAAGCGTAAAACCCAAATCCAACCGCCTTCGAAGATGTGATGAACCGCGGCGTCATCCACTGGAAATGGAGGGGGCGAGGAATCAAACGTTGAATCGGAATCTTCAAGCCGAGGAACCTTTGTAAAATGTGCAAACAGGGCCTGAGTTTTCTGGGTATTAGCAGGTTGTGACGGTGGGATTGAGAGAACCTGAGACATGAATCCTTGTGGTCCACTGGCGTCCACAATGAACCTAGCTTGAACTTGGTGATTTTGATTTTGGGACTCGAGTTCCATTTCCCACGACTCATTATTGTATTTGATCTTGGTAATGGTTGTGTCCGATCGGTAGTGCACTCCGTGTGAAATTGCCTCGTTCACCAAGTATTCATCGACCGCAGGTCGATACCAATGCGTGTCGCCAAGACTGTCATTCGGACTTGCAGCGACTAGGAGTTGAGTTGAGCGATCATGGGGTTGGAGAGACGCTCCGACTTCGTGCTTATAGAAAGAAAAACCGCGCTTGAGGCCGCAAGGCAACTCAGGGAGATGCTTTTGCCAACGTCCCCATTCGGTCATTTTATGGAGATTTGGAAGATCAGCATCGCGAGCGATTTCCTCTAGTAAGAGATTCGCCAACGGAGTGGAAGATTCACCGATTGCAAATCGTGGATGCCGACCCTTCTCAATCAATAGCACCTTTTGACCCGCGCGGCGAAGGATCATGGCAATTATGGAACCTGCGAAACCCGATCCAACGACCGCTGTATCAAATGGAAGCGGTGATCTAGAATCAATCATTGTGGGTTTGAACCGCAATGTGCGCAAAGGGCCGCTGGGGGGATGCGCTGGGTTTGATTGATAATTTGGAGACGCTCACGACGCGTAGGGAAACAAAAACTACATTCAGTCAACAACTCCAGATTCCAAACGTCAGCAAAGATACGGCAGCCTCCACGATTGAGACCGTAAGCGATGGCGGATTCTAGCGATTCCAGCTTTGGTGGTGAGAATAAACCTTGTTTCGAAAGCAGCTCGAGTGCCCCATTCCCTCCACGAGTCGGGATCAGAGATGCGACTTTTGCTCCTAAACTGTCGATCGCGAAATCGATAGAACGACAGGCCCATATTCGACCAGATTCTTCGGATTGAAAAGGAGATCGAACTAAGATGAAGGTTCTCAGATCAATCCATTCTATTTCCATCCATCGAGCCATTCTCTCGAAATCTCCTAACGTGACGCGTTTATTTAGTTTCTCCAACGTCGGCTCATCAACGGTTTCCAGCCCGACGGCGATTTCTAATTGTCCTCCCAGTTGATCGCGGAATCGACGTGCTCGATCGCCAATTAGTAAAGGATGACTTTCCACAATAACTCTACTGAATCTGCTCAGCAATTGTGCGATCTCCTTGTCTTCTTGCGGCCGAATTGACTGGGGGTCAAAAAAACTCCCACTGTTGTAAAGCTTAATGGTCTTTACGTTGGGGAAGTTCGTTAGAGCCTGTTCGATTTGACGAGGAATCGCTCCAACCTTTGGGGGCGAAGTTGAAGTGTGCTTCCAAAGATCGCACATCAAACAGTGCCATGGACACTCCCGAGTAGCCAAAAAAACGGTCAACACCTCCTCGAGTTCCCC
This sequence comes from Verrucomicrobiales bacterium, assembly GCA_005793025.1. Lineage (GTDB taxonomy): Bacteria > Verrucomicrobiota > Verrucomicrobiia > Limisphaerales > SXQI01 > SXQI01. Next base: position 18,523 of record SXQI01000176.1, on the reverse strand, counting down.
TTGTGCGTTGGGTTCACGTTCAACAAAAACAGCAACAGGCTGCTCGTGATCTATTAGAGCACGCTCCGGCCGCAACCTCTTAATCCACCGCGTACGCTCTGCCGGAGATTCAGGGTAGGGGAGCAGATCCTGACCTAAAGTAAGGAGCTCCGGCCTCGAGTCAGGCATAGAGCGACAGGAATGTTTTGCGTAGGACTGCCTCTTGATCCGGGATTTGCTTTCGCATTATTTCCATCGGCATCGCCCCATGTTGAAATCTCCTTTTGGTAAACACGGGCATCTCGAAACCGGTCAACGATTTGATGCCGTGAGCCACTATTTCTCCCTTCAGTTCGTAAAGGCGATCAACGGAATAATCTGTCAGCTTTACGAATGGAACTCCTTCAGCGACTTCGATCACGTTTGGACGAGTAAACGGGCTAAAACCATTGAATCCGAAATGTCGAGCTGGAGCATAGGTGCGTGTATAGGATCGGCTTAACCCTCCTGAATAAGTCAGCGAATGTTTGATCCGTCCTACTCCCCATCCTTCTTGATAGAGCATCTGGTTATGCACCACGCTACGAATCGTGAGCTCAGGGTTTTCTTCGATCGGATAATCTTTGAGATTCTCATCGCCTCCGTCACCATCCACGAGGTATTTCCAATCAGGATATCGCGCCCGGAGGTTTCTGCAGAGAACCATTGCCATACTCGCAGACTGAACGTCTAAAGGTTTGTAGTCCTCAACGACTCGAATGGTCTCCTGAATGTCTAAATCTGAAAGCATTGCTTCGATAGGTTCTAGAAAAAGGTCAAAACCAAGTTGCCCTAAGAACTGGCGAGCCTGTGTTAAATCAGGTCCGCCATCAAAACTCAGGGTGAACGCTTTCAGCCGGCTGGGCGTGATCCCAAGCTTGAGCATGACATGGTAGGTCGTCAAAAAAACTGCCCCACTGTCGATTCCCCCAGAAAAACAGACGCCAACAGGTTCGTGGCTGGGGATCCGGATTAACCATTTCCTGATTTCTTCAGCCAACGCCTCGATGTAACGGCGACCCACCTCGTCGAGTTCTTGAGGTTGCTGATCCCGTTGCGGGTCAAAGAAACGTGTATAAACCGGGTCAGGATCTGGGCAACCCAAGAGTTGAATCTCCACCACATAATGCGCTGGCACCATCCTTGTGTAACTAGGATGGAACTGATTCCCAAACCCCTCACGATCCAACCAGGCCCGAATGGTGTCCATTCTATCCGCCACAACTAATGCCGGGCCTTCATGACGTTTGGCTAAAAAATAACGTAACGGTCGATCGAGTGACCTAGCGAGGCGCACACGCTTACCCTCGCGAGCGACCAATGCGAAAGACCCATCGATCGCACGCACATCTTTGGTGTCTCCATTAAGAATTCGCTCCCGTGCTTGGTCCAAGGTCAAATTGTAGATTTGATTCGCGTCTGGATCAGTCAAGTCCACTACGCGTTCAATGTATTGGTGCATGGATCCAAACTAACCCCGCCCAAATTGAATTCGCAACCGAATTTGGATTTTCTATCCATTGATTCGACAGGAACACTGGTTCGAAACCGCCATCTCGCGTTGACTTCAGCCTCAAAACCTACTAACAGGTTGGCATATGTGAGGTGTTGAGTTTGTCAACACAACCTCACTTCATGAGATGCTTTGATGTTCCGTGCTTTCCGCTATTTTAAACCAGATGCGCCACGGATAGGCCTTTCGCTCGGCCTAATGTTCCTCAGCATTGGGGCTAACCTCCTGAAGCCTTGGCCATTGGCGTTTGTTGTAGATCATGTATTGGGGAACACCCCAATGCCTAACTGGATCGCGACTCGGACCATCGGTTGCTCTTACACGCAATTTATTTTTTGGGCCGCCGTGTTGGTCTTCATTCTCTACACGGGGCAGGGCGCGCTAACCGCCCTGCAAAACTTTACTTCGATCCAGATCGGCCTTCGCGGCCTAGCACGGGTTAGGCTCGAGCTTTTTGAACGGTTACAGAGATTGTCTCTTCGTTTTTACAATTCGCACCCACAAGGGGATACGATTTATCGAGCAACTTGGGACACGTTTTCTTTCCAAACCCTTTTTCAGCAAGGTTTCTCTACATTCCTCAACGCTTTCCTTTCGCTTGCAATCATGGTTGTGGTGATGGCTCGTTTGAACCTCAAACTCATGTTTTTGTCGGTGGTAATTGTCCCCCCTTTAATTCTCACCATTCTCTGGTTCGGAAAAAAGATGAAGCTGCGCAGCTTGGCATCTCATCAGGCAGAAAGTCTGTTGTCCTCTTCTGTTCAGCAGAATATCGCAGCCATGCAACTCACCCAGAGTTACGTCCGAGAAAAAGAGGAACGGACTCGATTCGCAGCACTCGTGGACCTAACCTGTCTTCGGCGCACATCTCAACATGGCTGGGAACTTAGTTATTGGTTCGGAGTCACCGCGCTTTTTGGAGTCGGCATCGCCGTGATCATCTGGCAAGGCTCATCAGAAGTGATGGCTGGAAATTTAAGTCTGGGTCACATGCTCATTTTTTTGACTTATCTAAGCCAATGGTATGAACCATTAAATCAATTGGCACATGTAGGGGCGACTGTCGCGGATGCAGGGGCGGGCGCAAGTCGAGTTCTAGATATCATCGATCAGGATGAGCCGATAAGTGACCCGACAGTTCCTAAAATCCTTCACGACCCAAAAGGAAAAATTGAATTCAGAAAAGTTTCTTTCGATTACACCACTGATCATGCAGTTCTGCAGGAAGTTTCACTCAGCGTCGAACCCGGGGAATCAGTCGCGATCATTGGTCCGAGCGGTGTGGGTAAAACAACATTATTGCAATTACTGAACCGCTTTTATGACCCTTCCGGCGGAGCGATTCTGCTGGATGGGATTGATTTGCGCGAGCTGAGTTTGAAGGATTTGCGTTCGAGTATTTCATTTGTAATGCAGGAACCCATATTGCTCCCCGGGACGATCGCAGAGAACATCGCCTACGGACGTCCAGAAGCCAGTGTCTTAGAAGTTGAGAACGCCGCACGGGCAGCACATATTCACGATTTTATTACTCGATTACCTCAGGGTTACCAAACCTTAGTTGGAGAAGGTCTCGCCCGACTGAGTGCTGGTGAGAAGCAACGAGTAAACCTAGCAAGAGCATTCTTAAAAAACGCGCCTGTATTGGTGCTTGATGAACCCACCAGTGCTCTTGATGCAGAAAGTGAACGCTTTGTGATGGCCAGTTTGATCGAGTTGATGCGCGACCGCACGACCCTGATGGTCGCGCATCGATTGTCCACGATCCGCAGCGTGTCCAAGGTTATCGCCATCGAGGATGGTCGAATAACTCAGGAAGGGTCACCAGATGTCTTGCTTCGACAGTCAGGCTATTTCAGTCGCGTGACGCAACCTCCGACCTCATAACAACTCAGTCTTCCAATTTCTCGCTGGGAACGAGTAGTGAAGGATCATTGGTTGCCGTGGTTTCCGGTTTCAGTGCAGGCGAGTTGGTGGAGAGGGAGTTCACGTCCGAGGGCTCGAATTCCTCTGGAAGAACTACCAAGGCAATCCGACGATTCTTCGCACGCCCTTCGGTGGTCGCGTTGTCTGCGATAGGGTGAAACTCTCCGTATCCAACCGCAGCCAAACGGCGCGGGTCAACGCCAGCGCGCTCTGACAACATTCGCAGAGCGGCAGTGGCTCTAGCCGTTGAGAGTTCCCAATTCGTTGCATGCTGTCCTCGACTTCCTGCTCGGATTGGCACGTTGTCGGTGTGCCCCACTACGTTGATTTGTCGTTTTGGGAACTGTGTGAGAACCGAGGCAATTTGTTGCAATACTTTCTCCCCTTCAGGTTTGACCGTCGCCTCCCCAGAATCGAACAAAATGCGATCTAGGATGTTCACAGTTAACCGACCTTGAAGTTGCGAAATGGTAACTTCCTTAGATTCTAGGGCAGCGCGCATTTCGGTTTCCATGCTCTTCTGTGCGTTGCTGGCTTCTGCATTCTCGCGTTGCAATGCTTCGATCCGAGCCTTGCCATCCTCCAATTCAACCCCTAGTTGGTTTGCGCGACTAGTAGCCTCGTTCGCGACGGTTCGAGAATCGATGAGTTCCTTCTTCAGCGATTGGTTCAACCGATACTGCTTTAATGTCGAAAGGCTTATGAACCCAACAAGTGCCAACACAGACAATGTGCAGGCGAAAACCCAAGTGTGTTTAGACATGCAATAAACTTAATGATGGATCGATGTGCAGCAAGCCGCGATCTAAGGTATGGAAGGTTTTAAAAACTCCTGCATTCTGAATCGTTTCCTTCAGGGAGTCAGCGCAGATTCCAATATTTCCAACTTGCTTCCTCGTTGCTTGAATCGCGCTCTAACCCCCAATGGAAGAGTCACTTTTCGAGCAACATGACCGTGGAGAATTCCGTTGAGCGTTGGCACTGAAATCATCGTCGCGAAACTTTCTAATACTTCCGCACATGTCGCGCTCGGTCTTGTCGGGTCAAGGTTTTCACAATTCGTAAATTGACCTAAGATCAGACCTCGAAGGCCACGATAAACCTTCGCCAACCTCAATTGACTCAACATTCGATCGATTCGATAGGGACGCTCGTCCACTTCTTCGAGTAGAAGGATGGAATCTTTAAATTTGGGTAGGAATGGAGTTCCAACCAAACTAGTAATCGTGGCAAGATTCCCACCTAATAATAATCCTTCTACCTCCGTTTGCGGTTGGTGAAGAAAGGTTCCCGAACTCGGAATTCCACCCAACGGTCGAGCGGTTGTGACAGCTTTCCAGAAGTGTTCTTCGGTCAATGGATCTGGCGGATTACTAAATTCAACCGCAGCCATTGGCCCAGCGAATGTCACCAGCCTTGTTTTATGATAAAGTGCTAACTGTAAAGCCGTTACATCACTGAATCCCACAATTATTTTAGGATCCCGGCGCACCGATGCATAATCGATTCCATTAAGTAAGCGAATACATCCATAGCCTCCACGCAATGCCATAATCATGCGGACTTCTGGATTCCGGAGCATCCCATTCAGATCGGTCAACCGGACATCATCCTCGCCAGCTAAAAAGCCATGCTGAGCTTCCACGTGACGACCAAGTATGACCCGATAACCTTGCTTCTCCAAATAAATCACCGCTCGTGAAATCCGTTCAGGAGGAAGAACTGGCCCAGCTGGCGCGATCAAACCTATTAATTGACCGGCGCGCAGTTTTTTTGGTTTCAGCGAATTCATTCCTCTGTCGGGGGTTCTCATCCTATCGGCATAGTAGATACTATTGGGATACGCGAGAAGGCTTCGAACGACAACTCGTAAGACCAGATACTACAACGAAAGAACGAACGATTTTGACGCGGAGTGCCCCGTTTGATTAGATCCCTCCCCATGTGTTTGCGTCATTGGTTCGGTTTGTGGATGATGATGGTAATCCTTATCAAGGGTAGCCATCTTTTGGCGGAGCCCTCGGGTAATGGGCTCAAGGTGACTTTTACCAGTGCTGGAAAAAGTGATACTCATGTATTACCCAATCTCTGGCTTTTCGTGCCTGCTGGAACAGCACCAGCCCCGTTTGTTCCCGCTGGAGAATTCACGGCACACTATCAGGGGCAAATCGTAGTTGATCTAAGGGGGGATTACACTTTTCAAGCCGAACTTCAGGGTGAACTTAAGTTGGACATCAACGGGACTAATGTATTGGAGGCCTCTAATTCTCCAACCCTGCCAGTAATCGGGAAAATGGTCCGCCTGAATAAAGGCACGAACACCCTATCCGCAAAGTTCAAAAGCCCGACGAACGGAGATGCGTTTTTTCGAATAGAATGGACTCCAAAGGGGGAGCAGAACTCCCCAATCCCACTCACATCTCTCACATTTGAGGCCACTGGCGATTTGAACGCTGCGCAGAGGTTGGCCCGCGGACGCGAACTGATGGTTGAAAACCGATGTTTCAAATGCCATACGGACGCGAGTCTGGATCATCAAGGAATGGTCGAACTCCAGTACGATGCCCCAACTTTTGAAGGAATCGGGAGCCGACGGAAATACGAGTGGATGAGGGATTGGATCTCGGCACCTAAAAAAATGCGGACGTCAGCCCGCATGCCCCAAGTATTCCATGGGCCTGAAGCTCCTGAACAAGCAAAAGCCGTCGCGACTTATCTAAGTTCTTTGACATCTGAGTCGATCGCAAAGCCAACAAAGGCTACTTCTGCTGAATCCGTCGAAATGGGGAAGTCGATTTTCTCCAATCTGCATTGCGACGCATGCCACATCACACCCGGGAATACGGAAACTGATCCGATACGAAACTCATTGAATCATGTGGGCTCGAAATTTTCTGAAGGACAGCTAGCAAGTTTTCTCCTTAAGCCAGATGCCGACTATGCGTGGAGTCGGATGCCTAAATTTCAGTTGAAACCCGAGGACGCCACCCATCTCGCTGACTACTTGCTGTCAGGATTGGCGAAGCTAGAGGAACCTGCGACTCCAACCGACGCAGCACTCGTCGCTAAGGGAAAAGCATTGGTGCAAACTTCTGGTTGCTTAAATTGCCATTCGCACAAACTCGAGAATCAGTTTGCGACCAGAAAAATAGCGAACCTTACAAGCAGTCAGTGGAAATCAGGGTGCGTTGCTCCGGCAGCTGATACAAAGGCCGTGAACTATAATTTTTCCGAGGCGGATCAAACTGCATTGAGCGAATTTTCCACAACTGATCAACAGTCTCTGGGTCGTCACGTTGGATGGGAGTATTCTCAGCGACAACAAGTCACTTTGAAATGTGTTCAATGTCACGGAAAGTTCGAAGGATTTCCCGCTTTCGAAACAATTGGAGGAAAATTAAAACCTGAGTGGAGTTCGGCATTTATCTCAGGGCACCTCACCAACAAAATGCGACCATGGGTTGAGTCTCAGATGCCAGCATTCACAAAACCAGCAGTGGCCATTGCACAAGGACTTGCAATGCAACATGGACTACCGCCGAAAACTCCAGAAGAGACCGCGATTGATCCAGAATTGGCAAAAATCGGTCAAAAAATGGTCTCAACAGTGGGAGGGTTCTCTTGTATTTCCTGTCACGCAGTCAACGAACTTGGAGCGACTCAGGTGTTTGAAAGCGCAGGGATCAACTTTGCTTATACTTCCGCGCGACTTCAAAAGTCATTCTTCCATCAGTGGGTCCGCAATCCGTTGTCCGTGGATCCATCTACTAAAATGCCTGTGTATTTTTCTGCGGATGACAAAAGCCCTCTAGCGGACGTTTTGGATGGAGATGGGCCAAAGACTCGAGAAGCATTTTGGCATTATTTCCGATTAGGTCCGAACATGCCTCCTCCACCATTGCAACCATAGGAACCAAGAACCCCCATTATGAACCAGAGAATCAAGAATATCAGTCGTCAACTTCTGGCCAACGTGGCCGTTATCGCCGTTTTTGCCATAGGGGCGTGTTCAATCCGGGCCGCACAGGGAAAGTGGGAAGTGTTGTTTGACGGAAAAAGCACTGAGAAATTTAGAGGATTTCGCCAAGTTGGTTTTCCAACTAGTTGGACTGTTTCCGAAGGAACCCTCAAAACGATCGTGGGTAACGGTTCAGACATCCTGACACGAGATCAGTATGATAATTTTGAACTCCAACTGGAGTGGAAAATCTCTTCGGGTGGGAATAGTGGCATCATTTACCGGGCGACTGAGAGTGGTGGGGAGGTGTGGCACACTGGACCGGAGATGCAAGTGTTGGATGATGATCTCCATGCTGACGGAAAGAACCAGAAGACTAGTGCAGGTGCGTTATATGCTTTGATTGCTCCAACGGGAAAGAAACTCATGCCAGTAGGTCGATGGAACAAAGCTAAGTTGATTGTGAATGGAAATCGTGTTCAACATTGGCTTAACGGGGTAAAAGTTGTGGCTTACGAATTGAATAGCGAAGCTTTGCGCGATCTCATTGTGCAAAGCAAATTCAAGGATTTGCCGAAGTTTTCTAAGGAACCAAGGGGACATATAGTCCTACAACATCACCATGACGAAGTTGCATATCGAAACATCAGGATCCGAAGGTTAACCTCTAAATAAGTATTAAGTTTATGAAACAAATAATCCTTACCTTAATCGCGGCAATTTCAATCTGTGAATTGGGATCACTAGCGGCGATTGCGGCAGCACCCAATGAACTAACAAAGAGCGAAACTGCTGCTGGTTGGAAACTTTTATTCGATGGAAAAACCTCGAAAGGTTGGCGGAGCTTTAGAAAAACCACATTTCCAGAAAAAGGCTGGGTGATCGAAAATGGGATACTAAAACACGTTGCTCGAGGGGGTGGAGGGGACATTATCACCGACGGGGAATACGACAATTTTGATTTGGAATGGGACTGGATGGTGCCCGCAGGTGCGAACAACGGCATCAAATACTTAATCACAGAAAAACGTGACCGAGTCGTTGGACACGAATACCAGATGATCGATGATAAGACTGCCCCGGAAGCCAAACACACTACTGGATCGTTCTATGACGTTTTACCACCATCGAAAGAAAAACCTCTGAAGCCCGTTGGCGAATGGAACCATTCCCGAGTGCTTATTCAGGGTAATCACGTTGAACACTGGCTGAATGGAAGTAAAATCCTGTCGTATGAGTTGGGCAGTGAGGAAGTTCTAAAAGCTGTCCAAAACAGCAAATTCAAGTCGATCCCTGATTTCGGAAAAAAAATCAAGGGTCACATAATTCTCACAGAGCATACAGACGAAGCATCGTATAAAAACATCAAGATTCGACCGTTACCTTGATCGCAGGTTGTATCCAACGTTCTACTTAACCTTCTTCGTCAGAGCCAAACCGGCGCGAAGAATGAGGGAGGCGTCTTCATCGGTTCTGGCTTCCGCATAAATGCGGAGAATTGGTTCCGTGCCGCTGCCTCTCAACATTAACCACGAACCATCCTCAGCGATAAACTTAACTCCATCATGGGTCTTAATATCGGATACCCGTGATTTAAGAAGTTTGGCTGGCGGATTTTTTTTGCAAAACTCCATCAGTGCGGCTCGCTTCTCGATTGGAAACTGTGTGTCGATTCGAGAGTAGCAGAAGGAGCCAAATTGTTTGGTCAATCCTTTCAACAGTTTATTGAGAGGTTTTCTCTCGAAAGCCAATAATTCCAGCAGCATGAGTCCTGATAAAATCCCATCTCGCTCGGGAATATGCCCTGTGAATCCAATCCCACCGCTTTCCTCAAAACCGAGCATTACATCCCCCTTCAGCATTTCGGTGCAGATGTATTTAAATCCAACGCCCGTTTCAACCATCGGTAATCCATAGTGAACACACATCTTGTCCACCATGGAGGTGGTCGTGAGCGCCTTAATCACACGGCCCGAGGAACCTCTGTTTTTAACATAGTGCTGAAGCAACAGGCAGATAACCTGATGCGTACTGAGTGCGACTCCTCTCCCATCCATCGCTCCGACACGATCTGCATCCCCGTCTGTCACGACACAAAGGTCGTGCGGGTTTTTTGAGAGATATGCCTGAGATCGCGCGTAATTAACCGCGACAGGCTCAGGATTGATACCACCGAAGTTCGGATCGTGATTCCCGTTCAACGTTGTTACTCGACAGGTTGTGCCTGCCAATAGCTCCTCGAAGCAGCCCGCACCAACCCCGAATAAGGGATCATGTGCAAGCTTGATACCCGAATCGGCAATTAACTCGAAATCCACTAACTTTTTGATCGCTTTGAAATACTCAGGTCGGAGATCTCGAACCCGAATTTTTTTAGCCCGAATCCCATCAGCCAGATTGACTGTTTTAATTGGTGATTTATCGAGCAAGGCCTCCACGGCTTGGCAGATCGATGGATCCGCCGAACCTCCATACCAAGCTTTTAGCTTAAATCCATTGAATGCTGGAGGATTATGGCTCGCTGTAATCATCACCCCGCCGATCGCCCGGTGGGACTTAACAGCGAAAGACACTGCTTGGGTTGGCGATGGAACCGAAGTCAACACCACGTTGAAACCGTTCCCCGCCAGAACTTGAGCGGTAAGTTGGGCGAATTGGTCGGAGAGAAACCGACGGTCGAATCCCACAATAACGGTGTTAACCGTGCGTGGGATCCGGAGAGAGTTCCAATAATCTGCGGTTGCTTGAGCAACTCTGGCTACGTTCGCGAAAGTGAATTCTTCGGCAATGATCGCACGCCAGCCATCGGTACCAAATTTGATTGAAGCTATTGAGGACATGAAATTTGAATTCTAAATAATCACTGCAAACCAACAGCGGCATTCACGATACGTCTCATTCGAGTTACGGCCGGCTTTAATTGCCGATGGCAAAGCAACGCAGTGCCGCTAACAAATACATCCGCTCCTGCCTGAGCACATTCTGCCCCAGTCTCATCCGTGATACCACCATCTACTTCGATATGGAATTCTAGAGCGAGTTGTTTTCGCCATGCGGCGGCTTGCTGAATTTTTGGGACGCACTCATGGATGAAGGATTGTCCGCCGAATCCTGGATTCACGGTCATGATGAGGAGGAGATCGATCGAATTTAGGAACGGTTTTACAAGGTCGATACTTGTGGGAGGATTGATCGCTAATCCCACTTTTTTTCCCATCCCACGAATCTGCCAAATGAGGGTCTGTACTTTGTTTCCCAACTCGACGTGGATTGTGAGAATATCCGCACCCGCCTTGGCGAAGGGCGCAAACAATGTTTCTGGGTTGCAGCACATTAAATGCACATCGAGTGGAATATTGGTCACTTCATCGACTGCCTTTACAACAGCAGGTCCAAACGAGATGTTGGGGACAAAAGTACCATCCATGATGTCGCAATGGATCCAGTCCGCGTTGGCACGCTCGATCCTCGTGGCCTCGCTCGCAAATCTCCCAAAGTCAGAAGCGAGCAAGGATGGTGCGATAATCATTGGGGTTAGGTTAAGGAATTCCTAATTCGAGTCAATCTTACCCCGTAGTGTCATCTAAAGGCGGGCTTGAACAATTGCAAATCTGTGGTTCTCAACTAACCTTATCCGATGAAACAAATCTCCAAATGGTTTGCCCTCGGGTGTTGTACCCTTTTGATTGGTTGCGGCGACAAAGAAACACCTCCTAAAAAGGTTGATATCGATAACAACTCATCAGGCAACCCACTGACTGCCCCTGTGGATTATTTAGGAGCAGTAAACAAGGCTAAAAAGACGGCTGTGAAAGTGCTTGATGTGGCAAGCGTTACCCAAGCGATCCAAACATTCCACGCGAATGAAGACCGTTATCCGACAACATTGGCAGAATTGGTCTCGACTCATTACCTTCAGGCTCTCCCAGTATTGCCAACCGGAATGCGTTACAATTACAACCCGGCCAATGGCGTGGTGAAAGTTGTGAAGTAGCCGATTCTAGTTCGTTCTTCCCATCCATTTACGGATTATTCCACGCCATTTGTCTACTCGGTTGGCTCCATTAAAAGTGAGTTGATTGAGCGGGAAACCGCGCCATTCAAATTCACTCTTAGAGATCGGTTCACGGCGAATGATTTCGTTAAGAAAACCACTAAATCGTCTGAAATAGGCATCTCCCACATGGTCAACAACCGAACGCGTCGCCCCAGTCTGCCACTCTACCCAATCGTGGGGCAGGCTTTTCGCAATGGTTTGAAATGAAGCAGCAGCCTGCTCCATATTGCCAGGGTCATAGAGACTTTCTGGGCGCACGGCACCCACGTAACGATCCCCGCCACAGCCGATGCGAGGGAATACTGGAATCACCCCCACCGCGAGGCCTTCTAACATCGAGATTGGAGTGCCTTCGTAATCACTACAGAAGAAAATACAATCCCATGACGCCAATCGTTTCCAGTAATCAACCCCAGACTGTCGTCCATGGAAAATGAATCGCTTCCGATCTGAAAACTTCTGTTCCAACCAGCCTCGGTCCGGGCCATCCCCAAGGAATTCAAAACGGTAATTGATCCCAGTCTTATCCAGCTCCTCGATAAACTGGGGTAAACGATCCACACGTTTTTGCTCCACCAACAAACGACTGGAGAAACCAATCACCAATGGTCTGTTTGGGTGAAATGGTTCACGAGTCGGCAAAGAAGGAGGATGGACGGCGTATGGTAAATACAGGCGACGATCCTCCGGAAAGTCCGGGAGCATTCGACGGCTAATCTCAAGCACCTCATCACTTGTGCCTGCAATGCCATCAAATAGATGACCGTTCCTCACAAGCAGTCGTTCTAAGCCGGGATGTTTCCCGTGAATTACCAAGACGCGACGTTTCGCGCTATCCAGAGGAGCCAACCAAGGAACACCCCATAACCCATGATAGACCGTAATCTGGGAGGGATGTTCGTTGACGACGGATTTCACTCGCCTTTGCGCCTCCGCATATTTCATCTCCGGGACAAATCCTAACGGGTGGACACGTTTGGGAAACGTAGTTGTTTTCTCGTAATAAACTATGAAACGGCTTTCAAACCCAAAGGAGGCATCCACCTCATAATGCAGGTTGAGCATGGCCTCAACCCCTCCCAGAGAATGGAAGTTAGGAAAACAATGGGTTGCTTTGATCATTTCAGAAAACGGAAAAAATCATGATCCTTGGGACTGGAAAGTTCTTCGGAACGTTCCACGCTCTGTGCGCACGGTCGTCCCCACCGTCACCTTATTCCTATCAAACCAACCTTGTTTCATCTCCAAAACGTATTGAACTTTGTCCGTTAAAGCGGCAATTGGAGTGTCATCCATTGCTTTCATCTCGCGGATTTCTAAAATGACCCCATCGGGATCAATGTAAGCACAGGTCAAAGGAATCTGAACATTGTGCATCCAGAACGAGGCTCGCATCGGTGAGGCAAAAACAAACAGCATTCCTTCTCCATCGAGTATCTCTTTTCGGAACATCATCCCTGTGGCGATCTGGTCTCTTGTGATAGCAATCTCAGCATTGATCTCCTGAACTCCTAGCCAAAGTTTCAGCGTTTGCAAGCGAGGCTGGGCTTTGTCAGGGAGGCGAGGGCTAGTTTCATTAGTTGCAGCTATGGACTTGGCCACTGGATTGGGACTTTGATCACAAGCAGTGAGGCAAATTACAAAAATCAGAATCAGGCTATGAATCGATCTGGCAAGCATCCTCCCATGGTGCCGTCAACAGAAACTCCAAGCAAAGCCAAAAACCAGAACTTGATTGTCTCCATCCTGAGCATTGACTTTGACGAATATGACTAGCACCTTTTTACGTCGAACCTACATTAATGAAACACGTTTATTTGAGTTTTGCCCTTGCTGCAGCCTGTTCAGGTTATGCGACCGCGCAAGTCCGTTTTATGGAGGATGTCAAACCAATCCTCGAGTTTAACTGTGTCTCCTGTCACCAAGATGGGAATTCCAAAGGGAAACTACGCCTAGACAACAAAGCGGTCGCCTTCAAAGGAGGGGACAGCGGGCCGGCGATCATTCCCGGAAAGAGTGCGGAAAGCAAACTTTACACCCTCACGATACTAAGTGCTGACGATGATGACTTGATGCCTCCACAAAAAAAGGGAGGGCCGTTACCGAAAGCTCAAACCGAAATCCTGAAGAACTGGATCGATAGCGGAGCACCCTGGCCCGACGCCGTGACGCTAACCCCTAAAAAAATCGTCACTGCTTCCGTCGATGAGGCTGGAACAGTTAAAGAGATTCATCAAAAAATATCTTTAGAGACCCGTGAAAAAGAGGCAACAGAGATGAAGCCTTACCACGAGAAAATCGCGGGCACAGAGGCAGCGTTTGACATGGTCCCTATTCCAGCGGGTGAGTTCCTGCTAGGGAGCCCGACAGCGGAGAGCAGTCGCCAACCCGACGAGGGGCCTCAGGTTAAAGTAAAAATATCCCCCTTTTGGATGGGAAAATGTGAAGTGACTTGGAACGAATACGAACTCTTTCAATTCCCTGATGAAGAAAAAAAACGCCGTGCTGGCCTTAATTCTCCAAACGGTGACCATTACCTCGCCGACGCCACCGCTCGACCTACCTCGCCTTACGTAGAGATGAGTTTTGGAATGGGGAAAGATGGTTTTCCTGCGATCAGCATGACCCAGCATGCAGCAAACCAATACTGCAAATGGCTCAGCGCAAAAACAGGCCACTTTTACCGATTACCTACGGAGGCTGAATGGGAGTATGCCTGCCGCGCCGGAACTACGACCGCTTACTCTTTCGGAAACGATGCGTCAAAGCTGGGGGATCACGCATGGTTTTCAGAGAACAGCGAGGGCAAGTATCAAAAGGTTGGGGTTAAAAAACCGAACCCTTGGGGGCTTTATGACATGCACGGAAACGTGAGTGAGTGGACGCTCGATCAGTATGATCCTGAAACCTATCAACGACTCTTTACCGCCATTGCGGTAGACCCATGGAATAAAGCCACCAAACCATACCCTCACAGCGCGCGTGGCGGATCTTGGGATGATCAGGTTGAAGCGTTGCGTAGTGCCACTCGCCGTGGATCGAATAAACTTTGGAAAGTCCAAGATCCCCAATTACCCAAAAGCATCTGGTATCTCACTGATGCTCAATTTCTCGGGTTCCGTGTTATCCGCCCTTTAAAAGTTCCCGGCCCTGATGAAATCGCTAAGTATTGGACAAGCGGCGTGGAACGAGACTAGATTCTTAAATCCATCCAAGGGAAAAGTTCTACTGCGAAACCGATCCTCCGGAGGAATCAAATAATTGCATTTAACGTGTTGAATTCATGAGTGAACGGATTATCAAACCTAACTCGGGTGGCGTTTCTCGCCGAGACTTTATCCAAACAAGTTCCGTCGCCGCTGGCGGAGCTCTTGCTGGTGCCCTGTCAATCCAACGAAGTGCCTATGCGGCGGGGACTGATAAAATAAAGATCGCTTTGGTGGGGTGCGGCGGTCGTGGTTCTGGAGCCGCCGGACAGGCGTTAGAAACATATAATCAGGGTGCCATTGAATTAGTTGCAATGGCGGACGCCTTTCAGGATCGCCTCGAAAGCAGCCTAGAGAATTTAAAGAAACAGGCCCCTGATCGAGTAAATGTTCCTAAGGATCGGCAGTTTGTTGGTTTCGATGCCTATAAAAAGGCAATCGACCTAGCAGACGTGGTGATCTTGGCCACACCTCCTGGGTTCAGATCCTACCAATTTGAGGAAGCTGTGAACAAGGGCAAGCACGTGTTCATGGAAAAACCCGTTGCCACGGACGCCGCTGGTGTTCGTCGGGTTATTGCTGCTGCACAAATCGCCAAACAAAAAAACCTCAAAGTAGGTGTGGGACTCCAAAGACATCACCATGCTGGCTATATCGAAACTCTGAAGCACCTCCATGACGGTGAAATCGGCGACATTGTCGCGATGCACTGTTACTGGAACGACGGCGGCGTCTGGGTGAAGCCCCGACAACCAGGCCAAACCGAAATGGAGTACCAAATGCGCAATTGGTACTATTTCAACTGGCTTTGCGGAGATCATATCAACGAACAGCACATCCACAACTTGGACGTCATCAATTGGGTGAAGAACGGCTACCCGGTGCGCGCACACGGAATGGGCGGACGCCAAGTCCGGACTGCCATCGAATACGGAGAAATCTTCGACCATCACGCTGTCGTTTATGAGTATGCGGACAAATCCCTCTGTTTCAGCCAATGTCGCCACGTTCGTGGGGCATGGAGCAGTGTTTCTGAGCACGTCATCGGAACCAAAGGAACCTCTGATGTCAGTCGCAATGAAATCAAAGGGTCTGCCGCGTGGCGTTTCAAAGGGGAAATGAAAGATCCCTACCAGAAGGAACATGATGATTTCTTTAACGCAATCAGGAATGACTTGCCCTACAACGAAGCTGAGAATGGCGCGAAGAGCACCATGACGGCAATCATGGGCCGCATGGCGACGTACTCGGGTCAATCCATCGAATGGGACAAGGCACTTAATTCGAAAATCGATATCATGCCGGATAGCTTCAATTGGGATTCAAAACCCAAATCACTGCCCGACGCCAACGGAGCCTACAAAATCGCAATTCCAGGCACCACGGTCACAGTTTAGTCGCAACAAAACTGATCTCCATAAAGCGATCCAGCATCACCGCTGGGTCGCTTTTTCATGGATGGGAATCGTGTTAGTTGATCTCGGATCGTGAGCCGGGGCAGGTGAGAGCAGGAGTGTCAACCCGTGACGAAGCATTACTTTGAGCAGTAACAACATAAAGTCTTGCTCGGTTCTCATATTCTGGCTCACCACATTTCTAAGATTAAGTTTCAACTCTTGGTTCCGGCGGGGATCCTTCAGACTAATAAAGCGCAACGTTCCCAAACTTAGGTTAAAAGTATCTATGCCGTGGAATTTTATAGCTGAATCCGGTTTGTTCGTGCTCCCTTGCGGTTGGGGAACATCTCCCAATTGCTGAATAAAAGTAGAAAGATTCGTTTTGCCTTTCTGATCCTCAACAAGATTGAGTTCGCGTAAATCCAATCTCAATAGTTTGATGCGGATTTCCTTCGCCTTTAACGCTTCCCAATCATACTCAAGGTGAAGTTCAGGAATATCTAATAATGGACCACCACCCAATTCTGCAGTGTTGTAGAGGAGAAAACTCTCGATGCGAACCACTGGCCGATCAATCGCTACCTCAAACCGTCCAATTTTAACTTCCAAGCCGGTCGCACTGCGAATCCGGTTTTCGACCCATGATTTAAGCAGGGTGTCCTTGAGCAAAACCAATCCCACCACTAGCACGATACCGAGAAGGAGCAATCGGAATGTCCAGCGTGCAATGAACTTCATCTGAACTGATTAGCTGGAGACGAACCGAAACTCAATGGGAATCGCTGAGACAGCAAATCGCGATCTTGGAATTCCGCATTTGCCACACTCGTCTTAGTCATTAGATTCATAGGGTCGCGACTAAAGGAGATCGCTCCTTCAGCGCGGGATTTATTTTGTAACAACACAACGATGATTAACCAATGCTCGAATCCATACCAACCTTAGTTCATCACCCGATCAGCATTCTTGAGCGGCTTAACCCTGATGCGCTTTTTTCAAAACATCAGCAAATTGAGTTAGAATTGGGCAGTGGGGATGGTTCATTCTTGGCGAAATATGCGGCCATCCATCCCGAGCGGAATTTTATCGGAGTTGAACGACTCCTAGGGCGGGTTCGAAAGTTGGACAAAAAAGGGTTAAAGTCTGGATTAACAAACCTTTGCCTTATTCGACTCGAGGCAGCTTACCTATTGGAGTTCTTGTTGCCTCCACAATCAATGGACGCCATCCATGTTTATTTTCCTGACCCATGGCCAAAGCGTAAGCACCGTAAAAACCGGCTCATAGACACCCGTTTCACAGAGTTGGTTGCGAAGGTGCTGAAGCCGGGGAGTGTCGTTTGGCTTAGAACGGATGACCTCGATTATTTCCAACAAATGACCCAGGTTTTTGGAGAGAATCAGTCCTTCGAAGCGATCGAAACACCTCTTGAGCTTGCGACAATAATCACCGATTTTGAACGTGGGTTCCAAGCTCGTGGTATCTCAACCAACCGTGCAGCTTACCGACTCAAACATCGATGATCGGACCTGAACGATCTCCATCTTGCGCCACCGTGCGAACCGACTGAGAGTGGGTCTCTCTCCGTTTGGCTTTGGGCAAGAAAAACGAACCCAGCATGGACACCACACTGATCACCAATCCACCATTGAACGCAGCAAAGAACGAATCAACGTAAAACCCATCCACCAACCAACTCGTGAAATAAAAAAGTAGGCCGTTCAGGACAAAGGTGAATAGCCCCAGTGTTAGGATCATGAGAGGAAACGCGAGGATCATGAGCAATGGACGCAAAAAAGCATTCAAGAACCCTAGAATAAACGCGGTGATGAACATCGTCCCGACGCTTTCGATCCGTATTCCTTGGACCACATAACAGGCGATCATCACCCCGACCACTGTCAGCATCCAAGATTGGATAAATCGCCTCATGGTTTATTTGCGCAATTTGCACTCCAGTGCCGTGACCAGACCATTGATCGTATGTGGTTTCGCCTCAACATCCGCTCTCGCACCGAGTCGCGCCAACGTTTTTGTGGTTTCAGGTCCGATCGAAGCGAAGCCCAGTTTCGGGAATTTCTTGATCAGTTCCGGCAAAGGAAATCTTCGGTGAAAATTCTCCACCGTGGAACTGCTGGTGAACGTGATCCAATCCGCACCTTCGTCAAGAAATCGTGAGGCCGCACCATCGTCATCATCCGTTTCCGGCACAGTTTTGTAACAAGCTACATCATCCACAATTGCGCCTAGTTTAAGTAACTGCGCCGGGAGCTCTTGGGTTGCAACTTCTGCTCGAATGAGGAGAACTCTGAGGTTTTCCAACGTCTCGAAGGAGTTCATCGCAGCAGCGACTTTGCTCGCGATGTAATCCTGTGGCACCACATCCACTCGTAAATGTAATTCTCTAACGCATGCTGCGGTGGAAGATCCCACTGCTGCGATTCGGGT